>JAKZXP010000051.1:0-7362 GCA_047514915.1 Terriglobia bacterium | reverse complement strand
GCCTGGGGCTGCGCGCGGTGCTGGCTGGCTCACTGGCTAATTTCATGTCGGCCACCATCGCCGGAATGCTGCTGGCTTGAGTGCTTCTTTGGACGAGTTGACCTGGACGAGTTGACCTGTAGGATGCGTGTTTTGGGCTCCTCAATCCACTGTCATTCCGAGCGCAGCGAGGAACCTGCTGTTCTTCCCCTTGGGCTGCAAGCAGATCCCTCGCTGCCGCTCGAGATGACACTCAGAGGCACGATCGCCTCCTATTTAGCACTTGGTAGCCTATTGATGCAGGCTCCATGAAATAGTCCACCGCAATCACTCCCATGGCCAGCGAACAGGAATTGACGGCGGCTGCCTGGGCCGCCCGAGAGAACGCCGTTGCCGATTTCTCCCGCTTCCGCGTTGGGGCAGCGCTCGAAACGACAGAGGGAGAAATCTTCACCGGCTGCAACATCGAGAACGCCACCTACGGCCTGACGGTGTGCGCCGAGCGAGTGGCCTTGTGGAAGGCGCTATCGGAGGGACACCGCTCCTTCCGCCGCCTGGTGGTAGCCGCCGATACGGACCATCCGACGCCGCCCTGTGGCGCCTGCCGGCAACTGCTGTGGGAGTTCTGCGGCGACATTCCCATTCTGCTGGTCAACCGCCGCGGGCAGCGCGAGACGGTCCAACTGCGCGACCTGCTTCCCCGCCCCTTCGACCGCTCCTTCTTGAACCGTTCAACCACAGAGGAATCCCGATAGTGTTCCGTAACCGAAGTAAGTGAAACACGGTAGGAATCCGCAGATTCACGCAGATTTGCGCAGATGGACCGCGAGTACCGTCCTTCGAATCTGTGCAATCTGCGAAATCTGCCGATCATTCTGCGGATCATTCGAGCGCTTGTAAATAGTGCCTCCCTGACTTGGTAACGCGGCACTAGTCGGCGATGAATCCCTCCAGGCAAGCTCTACCCCCTGCGGAGGACGTGCCTTACTCCCCTATCAAGCGGGCTTACGATGCAGGCGGCTGGGTGGGTCTTCGGTGAATTCGCGGGAATTGCGGGTGAGGCGGAGGTGCTCCAGCAGGTCCTTGGGCGAACGGAAGACCACCTGGCGGTCGCGGCTGTGTTCGCGCGCCCGTTCCTCCAGGCTGTTGACCAGCTTGTAGAACTTCTTGAGCGCAAAGATATCGCCGACGCCTTCCAGGCGCACTTCCTGTTGGGTAAAAATCACGTCCACCGGGTAGGTGCAGGAGACGGCACCGGCGCCCGACTCGGAACACTCCAGGAAAATTCGCACGACCTCGTTGTGGCCCTCGTTGTAGCCCTCGTTGTGGCCCTCGTTGTGGCGAAGATAGCCGATAAATCCCATCGCTGCCGCCGTTCCCTTTAGCCGAAAAGCCTGGCCATCAGGGATTTCTTCTTCTCCGGGGCCGGCAGGTTCAGCGCGCCCAGCATGGTCTCAATCTCTGCCTCTGACGCCGGGGGCGACTTCCGTGAAAAATGCACGACTTCCTGGAAGGTGCAGAAGCGGTCCACGCAAAAGAAACAGGCGGCGAGATGCTGGTGAGTCAGTTCGCGTTCCCGCCAGCTGATCTGTCCGTCTACAATGCGGTGAAACGCCAGGTAAGGATAGCAGTCCTGGCCCTCCCGGCTCGAAACAGCTTCCACCAACACCGGCCGGGAAGAAGTCAGGGAATCCTCGCTCCAGGAGTCCATGGCCGCGCGCAATCCCTCCTGGGCAGTCTGAATGATTTTGGCGGCGGTCTCCTCTTTCATGTTCAGGATCGGGGCTACCCTGTTCAACGAATAGCCCAGCATGAACAGCCAGACCACCTGGCGTTGCAGTCCACTGAACTCTTTTAGCGCCGCTTCCAGTACCTCCAGGGTGACCGGCGGAGCCGTGGGAGCGGGAAGTCCAGCCAGAACCCGTCCCCGGTCGAGCATGTATCGGCGGAAGTGCACCATGAGTTCCCGCTCCGCCCGCCCAGTGAAGGAGCCGAAGAAGTGGCCGTCATCATCGAGCATTCCGGCGAAGATGCCGGGCAGCAGGCGCTCCGCGTCACCGGAAAGCTGGGGAAAATATTGCGGCAGAAAATGGCGCGCCAGCGGCAGGTAGGTGGTCACAAACTCCCGCCAGGCCCGCGGATCGCGGCGCCGGCAACCTGCAATCATGTCGTGGAAGGTATAGACCATGCCCCAGAGGTTCATTCTATCCGCAGCGACCGAAACTTTTCCACCGAATGCGGGTAATATCTTGTGGCAGGCAAAGACAGGCTGAGAGGAGATTGAATGTTGAGAGGACTGTTGGCGACACTTCTTTTTGTGGCATTCGCAATGCCGCCCCCGGCTTCGGCGGAGGCTCTGGAACCTGATCCGGCTGGGGCCCCATTCGAGGCGGAGCCGGGAGCCCCACCTCCGCCCTCTGGCGACGTTCAAGGTCCCGGTTCTAGGCGGCTGGCAGGACCATGCCGGCATGGGCGAGGGTCCCGCCACCACTTCGGCCCACAGCGCCGGTTTGGACGCGACTTTAGTTTCGGGCCTGGGAGACATGGCGGCCCTTACGACTATAGCCGCTGGTTTGGACGTGGTTACACCCGCCTCGGACGTGGCCGGGGCTCCGGCCCGGAGAGGCTGTTGTTCAGCGAGAGGGCGCGCCGTAAACTGGGCCTGAGCGAAGAACAGGGCACCCGCGTGCATCAGTTGGGCCTGGAGGCACGGAAGAACTCGATCCGCCGGCGGGCTGACCTGGAAATCAAACAGCTTGAGCTGGAGGAACTGCTGAGCGCGGCCGAGCCCGACCGTGCGGCAATTGACCGCACCGTCCAGGAGATCGGCGCCTTGCAGGCGGCGCAGATGAAGGCGGGCATTGACCTGCGCCTGGGCTTGCAGGACGTGCTGACTTCGGAACAGCGAGACAAGCTGCGCGAGTTTCGCGAACAAGGTTTCCGTGGCCGGAGATCCGGCCGGAAGGCCGGGAAGTGGAAGCATGCTGACCGCCCCGGCAGGCCTCCGTGGGCACCTTCGGAGGCAGATCCTCCGCCTTCCCCACCGGAGCAGTAACAGCGGCCGGCTTTAAGCGGGCAGGTCGCAGACTGGCGACCTGCCCATTACTTTCCTCCGAGCAGGAGCTTGGCGATAGTCTGGAGCTGCATGTTGGAAGTACCTTCGTAAATCTTGCCAATCTTGGAGTCCCGCCAGAGCTTTTCGACCGGGTAGTCCTTTGTAAAGCCGTAGCCCCCGAGAACTTCAATGGACAGCGAGCTGACCCGCTCGGCGACCTGCGAGGCAAAATACTTGGCCATCGCCGCCTCTTTCAGGAAGGGCTGGCCGGAGTCCTTCAAGCGTGCGGCGTTGTAAGTCATCACCCTCGCGGCCTCCACATCCACGGCCATCTCAGCCAACTGGAATTGCACCGCCTGGAATTCAGCGATGGTGCGCCCGAACTGCTTGCGTTCCTTCGCGTACTGCAGGGCATAGTCCAGCGCCCCCTGGGCCAACCCGGTCATCTGGGCGGCGATACCGATGCGGCCTTCGTTCAGGGTTTCGATGGCGATCTTGTACCCCCTGCCGATCTCGCCCAGCACGTTCTCTCTGGGCACGCGGCAATCCTCGAGCAGCAGCTCGCAGGTAGAGGAAGCGCGGATGCCGAGCTTGTCCTCCTTCTTGCCCACGCGGAAGCCGGGCGCGTCGTGCTCGATTAGGAAGGCTGTAACGCCGCGGTAGCCGGCCGGCGGATCGGCGTTAGCAAACAGCAAAAACAGGCCGGCTTCCTTGGCGTTGGTCGTCCACAGCTTGCGGCCGTTCAGCAAGAAGTGATCTCCGCGGTCTTCAGCGCGGGTGGCCATGGCAAAGGCATCGCTGCCGGAGCCGGCCTCTGACAGCGCGTAGGCACCTACCACCTCGGTCGCCAGCCGCGGCAAAAACCGCTGCTTCTGCTCCGGGCTGCCCCAGCGGAGCAAGGCGTTGTTCACCAGCGTGTTCTGCACGTCCACCACCACGGCCGCCGAAGGATCGGCCGCCGACAGCTCCTCGATCGCTACGATGCACTGGAAAAACGACCCGCCGGCCCCGCCGTATTCTTCCGGCACCTCGATGCCCATCCAGCCAAGCTGGAAGAACTCCCGGATCAGCTCCATGCTGAACTGTCCCTGCTCATCCATCTCCTTGGCCAGCGGCCTTACCCGCTCCTGAGCAAACCGCCGCACGCTGGCCTGGAACATTTGCTCCTCTTCTGAGAGCGTGGTGAGCGCGGGAACCACCGACGGGAGATGAACTGTGGGTTCAGCCATGCGGGCCTCTAGCGACTGGCGCCAATTCTAGCATGCCTGCCTGACGGCCATCCGCCGTCCACCGCCGGGGCTTGCAGCCTCCGAACCGCTTACCGCCAGTAGCGCCGGCATCTTGCCGGCAAGTTCCGGAAATCGCGAGGACGGAAGGAAGTTTTGCCGCCGAGACGGCGGCATGACCGAGCGAAAAGCAGGCTCCTCGCTCCGCTCGGAATGACAAACGCGTGAAGGCTGGGTTTACGACTCGGACTTGGTAGGTTCGGGCTGGGGTTCGGCTTTCTTCTTCTTTTTCTTCTCGGGTTCGCGCTTTTTGACTTCGCTGCCGATCAGCTCCACCATGGCCAGCTCGGCTCCATCGCCTTTGCGCCAGCCAAGGCGGGTCAAGCGGGTGTAGCCACCGTTGCGGTCACCAAAGCGGGCCGCGATGGCGTCAAACAACTTCTTGACCGCTGCCGGGCCCTTCAGGAAGGCGGCCACCTGGCGGCGCGCGTGAAGGATATCCTTAGGCTCGCCGCCTCGCTTCCCCAGCGTAATCATCCGCTCGGCGAACGGCCTCAAGAACTTGGCCTTCTCTACCGTGGTGGTGATGCGCTCGTGAAGAATCAGCGAGGTCACCAGGTTGCGGAGGAGAGAGCGGCGATGCGCTGTATGTCTCCCCAGTTTCCAACTGGCTCGGCGGTGTCTCATTGCTCTTAGACTCGCGCGCGGTTCTTGGACTCGCGCTGGCGACTTTTAGATTTCTTGCCCCGGGGCCGGAGGGACCAACTGCCCCCGCTCATTAATGCGCATGCCCAAGCTGAGACCCATGGTGTGCAAGATCGCCTTGATTTCGTTCAACGACTTGCGCCCGAAGTTCTTGGTCTTGAGCATCTCCTGCTCGCTCTTGATCACCAGTTCGCCGATGGTCTGGATCTGCGCATTCTTCAGGCAGTTGTAGGAACGGACAGAAAGCTCCAGTTCCTCAACAGAGCGGTTCAGGTGCTCGTTGAGGCGCTCCACGCTGATGTCCACTTCCGTCTCCACCGCTTCCGGGATCTCCTCGAAATTGATGAAGATGGACATGTGGTCCTTTAGCAGCTTGGCGGCCAAACCGATGGAATCCTGCGGCAAGATCGCGCCGTTGGTCCAGACTTCCAGGACCAGCTTGTCGTAATCGGTCATCTGGCCCAGCCGGGCCGCTTCGACGGTGTAATTGACCTTGCGCACCGGAGAGTGCACGGAGTCGACCGGGATGAAGCCAACACCGAGGTCTTCGTCAAAGTTCTTGTCGGCGCTGCGGTAGCCACGACCCTGCTTCAGGCGCAGCTCGATCGAGAGATCGCCGCCCTCGCCGACGGTGGCCACATACAGCTCCTTGTCCAGCACTTCGCAATCGGCACTGGTCTGGATGACGCCGGAGGTCACCACGCCGGGGCTGTTGACGCGCAAGTGGGCGGTCTTAGGCCCTTCGCCGGCCATCTTGAAGGGGATTTGCTTCAAGTTGAGGATGATGTCCGTGGCATCCTCAACCACCCCGGGGATGGAGCTGAACTCGTGCAGCACGCCCTCAATCTTGATGGCGGTCACCGCCGCCCCCTCAATCGAACTGAGCAGGACACGACGCAGGGCATTGCCCACGGTAGTGCCGAAGCCGCGCTCGAACGGCTGGGCGGTGAACATGCCGTACTTGTCGCTCAGGGTTTCCAGGCTAGAAGCCAGCCGCTTGGGCTTTTGAAAACCTCTCCACAGCATTTGTTCTTTTTCCTTCCCTAAAGCCACGCAACGGCTTTAAGCGAATATGCAAGTCTGTTCCTTGCCAGGGACGGTGATTGCTGCCCCCAATTTGCAGGCGAGCCTTCCCTGGCCACAGCCAGCTACTTGGAATACAGCTCGACGATCAACTGTTCCTGCAAGGGCAGGGCGATGTCCTCCCGGCGCGGCAGCGAAACCACCCGGGCGCGAAAGTTCTCACGGTCGACTTCCAGCCAGGGCGGCGCCAGCTGGTGGGCGGTGAGTTCACGAGCCTCCAAGAGGTTCTTCAACTCGCGGTGCCCTTCCCGAACCTCCACCACATCCCCTGCTTTCACCAAGTAAGAAGGGATGTTCACCTTGCGGCTATTGACCTGGATGTGGCCGTGGAGGACCACCTGGCGGGCTTGCGCCCGCGAGCTGCCTAATCCTATCCGGTGCACCACGTTGTCCAGCCGTCGCTCCAGTAACTGCAGCAGATTCTCGCCGGTTACGCCCTTCATGTCGGCGGCCTTGTCAAAATAGTTGCGGAACTGCCGCTCCAGGATTCCGTACATACGGCGGACCTTCTGCTTTTCCCGCAATTGCAGGCCGTAGCCGACAATCTTCTTTGGCCGGCGACTCTTGCCGTGCATTCCGGGGACGAAGTTGCGGCGCTCAATCTCGCATTTGTCGGTGTAGCACTTGGTGCCTTTCAGGAAAAGCTTCATCCCTTCTCGACGGCATAGACGGCACATCGGTCCTCGTTGTCTGGCCAATTTGCTTTACCTCCCTCCCTGCACGGGCCCGTCTTCTCTCCCTGGCTTCCCCCGGCCCGCTCAGACGCGCCGACGCTTGGGCGGTCGGCAGCCGTTGTGCGGGATCGGGGTGACGTCCTTGATATGGTTCACATGCAACCCAGCGGTCGAGAGGGCCCGGACGGCCGACTCTCGCCCGGAGCCGGGTCCCTTGACGCGCACATCCACCGAGCGCATCCCCACGTCCTTGGCGCCAGAGGCCGCTCTGATCGCTGCCTGCTGCGCGGCAAATGGCGTGCCCTTGCGCGACCCCCGGAAACCTAGCGCGCCGGCGCTGGACCAGGCCACTACGTTGCCGTCTTTGTCGGTGAAGGTGACCTTCGTGTTGTTGAAGGTGGCCTGGATGTGAACCACTCCGGTGGGAATCACCTTCTTCTCCCTCTTCTTGAACTGTTTCCTCTTGCGAGTCCCTGTCGGCGACTTTGCCATGCTGATCGTGTCCTCTCACCGCACCGAGTGCGAATTGCTCCGGGCGGATTTTCCTGCCCGTCTATGTCTTGGCCGTGGCCTTCTTCTTGGCGGCGATCGCGCCTCGGCGCGGCCCCTTCCGGGTCCGCGCGTTGGTATGGGTGCGCTG
>JAKZXP010000050.1:0-3864 GCA_047514915.1 Terriglobia bacterium | reverse complement strand
GCGCGGAGATCGCCTGCACGCCCGCCTTGGGGTGGCTGTGCTGTGCATTCATGACGACGAAGGTTGGAAGGTCCTGGTTCATGCTCCCCAGCCCGTAGGCCAGCCACGAACCCAAACAGGGCCGGCCCGCAATCTGCTGCCCCGTCTGGATGAAAGTGATGGCCGGTTCATGGTTAATGGCCTCGGTGTGCATCGACCTGATGATGCAAATGTCATCCGCCATCCTGGCTATATGAGGAAGCAGCTCGGAGATCCACGCACCGCTCTGGCCATGTTGGCTGAACTTGAAAATGGAGGGAGCAATCGGGAAACGCGACTGCCCCGAGGTCATCGTCGTCAGACGCTGGCCCCGACGGATGGAGTCGGGGAGATCTTTGTCGTACCAGTCCTTCATTTTGGGCTTGTAGTCAAGCAGATCCATTTGCGGAGGCGCACCCATGGCGTGGAGGTAGATGCACCGCTTGGCCTTGGGAGCAAAGTGGGGCAGGCCCGGCAAGCCCCCGAAGGGCTGTTCGCCTTTGGGAAAGGCCAGGCCGTTCTCGGCCAGCAGAGTAGCCAGTGCGATACCGCCGATTCCGCGGGCGCCCCGGGCAAAAAACTGGCGCCGAGTTTCAACCAGGACGGCTTCTTCGGATGGGTGCATTTTCCAAATCCTCCCTGTGGAATTGCCCGATCAAGCAGCAACAGAGCCGCTCTCCGGCGCAGGCGATCGAGCTCGCGCCTGCAGTTCTGGTATCCCAGGTGCTGCCCGGCCGATCTCTTGGGACATTCCACTCTCTTGACTATTTGTTCAATACTTCGTCCAGATTCAGGAGCTGGTTCGCCAGCATGGTGAGAGCTGCGGACTCCACCACAGGCAAGGCCTCCTGCGGCTGCGACTCCCCAATAGCGAGCAACTGCCGAGCGTCTTCGGTGTTCGACTCATAGTAGCCTCGGAAATCATTGTAGCTTTGCCTGGCGACCTGGCGCTCGTTTGCCCTGAACTTTCGCGCCAACACGCACTCTGTCATGTAGTCGAGGAGGCGATCGAAGTCGTCTCCCCTCTCCAGGATCGCTTTCTGAGCCAAAAAACGCGCGGCCTCCACGAACTGTGGATCGTTCATGGTCACCAAGGCCTGGAGCGGAGTATTGGTTCGCTCCCGGCGAACCGTACAGTTCTCGCGTGTCGGCGCATTGAAAAGCTCCATGGAGGCCGGGGGAGCAGACCGTTTCCAGAACGTATACAGGCTGCGGCGATAAAGGTTGTCGCCATGGTCCTGCTCGTAGTCGTGGGTGTTGCTGCCGGGCATGGCGACCGCCTCCCACACGCCGGCGGGCTGGTAGGGTTTCACGCTGGGGCCGCCGATGGTGGGCATCAGTAGACCGCTGGCGGCCAGCGCATAGTCGCGCACCATCTCGCCGTCCATGCGAAAGCGCGGACCGCGCGCGAGCAGATGGTTCTCGCGGTCTTTCTCAGTCTTGTCGGCCGTGGCCCCCGCCCACTGCCGATAAGTGGATGAGGTGACCAGCAGGCGAAAGACCCCCTTGACATCCCATCCGGAGTCCCGGAACTCCATCGCCAGCCAATCCAGCAATTCGGGGTGCGAGGGCGGCTCTCCCTGCGAGCCGAAGTCATCACTGGTCCTGACGATGCCGGTTCCGAAGACTTGCTGCCAGAAGCGGTTCACGGTGACGCGCGCGGTCAACGGATTCGAGTCGTCCACCAACCATCTGGCCAGACCCAGCCGGTTGCGCGGAAACGAAGCCGGCATCGCGGGTAACGCCACCGGAGTGTTGGCCCGGACGAGGTCCCGAGGATCATCGTACTGGCCGCGATAGAGAATGTGGGCCGAGGGCATGCGGTCGGCTATCTCCTGCATCACGTGTGTCACGCCCCCGCGGCGGCGAATCTCTCGTTGCTCGAACTCGACCTCTCGCTGCTCGACTGAGAGCCTGCGGTAATCGGTGTCTTTGAGGTTCAGGTAGTAGAGCCGCAAAGCCTGCCGCTCCTGTTGCCTGAGCTCGAGGGGGGTCCGCCCCTGTGCGCGCTCCAAAACCGGCCAAAGCGCAACTAGCCGCGCCTCCTCAACAGTGATCGCCCGATTGAAGATCCGCAAGTCCGCAATGGCGCCGCCCGCGAAATAACGTTCCTCGTAACGATCTTCGTCCTTGACTTTGGTGATGTGCTTCCCCAACAGCAGCGGCCGGTCGGTGCGAATGCTGCCTTCGAGCCTGGTAAAGTACTCGCTTCCCTGGGTCGGGATGACCTCGCCATTCATGTAAAAGCTCAGCCCGGCTCGCTCCCCGCTGCCGTCATAGCTGATGGCAAGGTGATTCCAAGTCCCGACTTCCAACTGTTGCAAGTGTCCGGCGCGAATCTCGACTCCCTCTGTATAGCTCTTGCCCTCGAGCTTGTCTCCGAGCATTTTGAAGGTGGGTACCCGGGCTTTGATTTCAATCCACCAACCCCGCTTGTCATCGTCCGGATCGGACTGGCTCACCACAACAAAGTTACCTTCGCTGGCGGGGTGGAAGAGCCAAATCGTGATCGAGAAGGGCTCCTGTTTGTCGAGTTCCAGGGTGGGCAACTCGGCCCAGGATTGGTCCACAAAATGCAGCGCCGGCCTGCCTTCCTCCGGCCCCGCCCCCAGACTCACACCTCCGGATAACTCGATCGCGTGACGCCCATCCTGTCGATCTACGCGTGCGTCCTGACCGAGCAAAAGGGTCAACATTTCGGAAGACTCGCCCAGAGGTGCTTTCAAGGAACGATATTCCCCGCTCGCCAACCAGGTCTCGAACCTGTCCTCGGCCGCGGAGGAAACTCTTCCCCTCCGGCCTTCGATATCAGCAGCCTTGCGCTTCAACTCCTCCCAGCGGGCCCGATCCGTGCTCCGCGGCACCACGGCGATGGGCGCGGGATCAGCCACATTGCCGTCCATCGCGTACTGCGTGGTGTTCCGGAAAAACGCCGTCATCGAGTAAAAGTCCTTCTGCGAGATGGGGTCGAACTTGTGATCGTGACAGGTCGCGCAACCCACAGTCAGCCCGAGCCACACGCTACCCGTCGTGTCGGCACGATCTTTGGCATAAACCGCCTCGTATTCCTCGATGATGAGACCCGCTTCGTTGGTTGTGACGTTGCAGCGGTGGAAGCCCGTGGCGACCCGCTGCTCGAGACTGGGACTGGGCAAGAGGTCCCCGGCGATCTGCTCCACGGTGAACTGGTCGAACGGCTTGTTTTGGTTGAAGGCTTGAATCACCCAGTCCCGGTAGGGCCACATCTCGCGATAGTTGTCGACGTGCAGTCCATGCGTATCGGCGTAGCGGGCTGCGTCCAACCAGTAGCGGGCTCGGTGCTCTCCCCAGTGGGGTGACGCCAGGAACTGATCAACCAGCTTATCGTAGGCGTTTTCGGAAGGTTCGTTCACATATGCTTCCACCACCTCCGGCTCGGGAGGTAGACCTGTCAGGATCCAGGGCAACGCGGCGCGCCAGTGCCCGCCGGTCAGCCTCCGGGGCCGGTTCCAGACCCTCGGCTTCTAAGCGGGCCAGGACGAACCAGTCCACAGGATTGCGGACCCACTCTTCGTTCTTCACTTTGGGCAGATCCGGCCGCTCGAGCGCTTGGAACGACCAATGCAGGTCCCAGCAGGCACCCTCCTCAATCCAGCGCTTCAGAATCTCCACCTGTTCCTGGGTGAGCTCCTTTTTGGAGTAGACCGGGGGCATCCGCAGCATTTTGTTTTCCTGCGTGATGCGCTGGTAGAGCAAACTCCCTTCCAGATCGCCGGGAACGACCGGCATGCCTTTGTCCCGTTGGGAGAAAGCACCCACCTTGATGTCGAGACGGAGTCCGGCCTGGCGAGTGCCCTCGTCCGGACC
>JAKZXP010000049.1:0-7144 GCA_047514915.1 Terriglobia bacterium | reverse complement strand
CCGAAGAGCCTGGCAAGCAGCAGGTGCTGAAACCGGAGGCCGCGCCGAGCCCTCGGCCGCTGGCCGGGGGCGAGCGGCCCGCAACTGCCTAGAAGCACCTCAACAGCAAAAAAAGGGGTCCCTTCTTATTGCAGGCCGAGCGCAAGCAATCCATTTAGAACCAATGAGTTGGGCCTTGGGAAACCGCGTCTTGGTGCCCGCAGAGAAATCCTACGAAAAGCGTTGCTGCAGGAGGACGGGGGGCTAGGGAGGAATCGCAGAACCTGTGGCGATGTTGCGCGGCAAAACTTACCGGTAGCGCTTGAGCTCTCCCGGGATCTCCCGTCCCCGGACGCGGTCGTAGAGGTAGCGGTCCGACACCGTCCCCAACGATTCGTTGTACAAGCTGGGCAGTTCCAGAGCTTGCTTCAACTGCTCATCGAAACGCTGGATTTGCTCCAGGTGCTCGGCCAGCGCGGGCAGGCTCCGCTCAGGCGTCCAAAGGTACTTCTGAAAGCCACGGTCTTCCAGGCGAGCGATAAACTGCCCAACGAGGTATCCGGGGGGTTCGGCAAAGCGAACCTGGCCGTCGGGCGTGCGCTCCAGGACTGCGGCGCACCGCCCTTTCTGGACGCGTGCGAGGTGAGTCTGCTGCGCGCTGACCTCAAAGCCAGCAGCGCGGAGACGATCCTGAAGCTGGTCGAAACTCAGTTGGGGCGGCAGGCTGGGCAGCATAGCTTCGATCTCCGGCAGAGATTAGCTCGATTTGCGAGTAGGATATAATAACACTAGGGTGAATTTGCCTGGGCCCGAATCACCCTAGAGAACAAAATCCTGTTCCTGGACAGATGTCAGCACAAGCGCGCATGACCCTGAACCATTCTAGCTCCCAGGCTCGCCAAGAGCCAGTCGGGTTGCCTTCCCTGCTGGGACGCATCGGCAACACGCCTCTGCTGCGCCTGGAGAAGGCGACGCGCGACTTCTCCTCGGTGGAATTTTACGCCAAGGCGGAATGGTTTAACCCAGGGGGATCGGTCAAAGACCGGGCCGCCCTGAACATGATCCTGGAAGGGGAGCGCACTGGCCAACTGACCCCGGACAAGATGATTCTGGACGCCACCAGCGGCAACACCGGCATTGCCTACGCCATGATCGCCGCCGCCCGCGGCTACCGGACCAAGCTGTGCCTGCCGGCCAGCGCCAGCATCGAACGCAAGCGTATGCTCCAGGCCTTCGGAGCGGAGCTGGTACTGACCGATGCCGCCGAGGGTTCTGATGGCGCCATCCGCAAGGTAAGGGAACTGTACGCGGCCGACCCGGAGCGCTACTTCTACCCCGACCAGTACAGCAACCCGGCCAACTGGCGCGCCCACTACCAGACCACGGCCAACGAAATCTGGGCGCAGACCGAGGGCCGGATCACGCATTTTGTGGCGGGCCTGGGCACGACGGGAACCTTCGTCGGCACCGGCCGCCGCCTGCGGGAATTGAACCCCAACATCCGTCTGATCTCGCTGCAGCCGGATTCCGGATTCCACGGGCTGGAGGGGTTAAAGCATATGGAGACGGCGATCGTGCCGGGCATCAACGACCCGGCCCTGGCCGACCTGGACCTGGCGGTGGGAACCGAGGAGTCCTACCACATGGTGCGGCGCCTGGCGCGCGAGGAAGGCCTTTTGGTGGGTCCTTCGAGCGGCTCGGCGCTGGTCGGCTGCTTGCGCGTGGCGCGCGAGATCCAGCAGGCTGGCCAGCATGGCGTTGTGGTCACCATCTTTCCCGACGGCGCCGATAAGTACCTCAGCCAGCAATTCTGGGAAGAGCCATTTCTGGAAAGTGCCAATTCTGTGAGTGATGAGGGATGAGCCTGGCAATCCTGCCTCCCGAGCTAGCCAGAGTGAACGAGCACGCTCGCCGCGCCTACCCGCACGAGTGCTGCGGCATGCTATTGGGCAGGGAAGTGAACGGGTGGAAGGCGGTGGTGGAGGTCCGGGCGGTGGAGAACGTGCGGCACGATTCCCCGCGCAATCGCTTTCTGATCTCCCCCTCGGACTTCCGAGCCAGCGAGCGCTACGCCCGCGAGCAGAAGTTGGACATTTTGGGCTTTTATCACTCGCACCCGGATCACCCGGCCCGGCCCAGCCAATACGACCAGGAACACGCCTGGCCCTGGTTCTCCTACATCATTGTTTCGGTCCAGCAGGGGAACCCGGGCGAAGTCACCAGTTGGGAGCTGGCCGAAGACCGCTCCCAGTTTCACCGTGAGACAATGGAAACCGCATTTCGCACTCTGGAGGAAGTGGAAGACCATGCCAGCTAAAGTCCTGATTCCCACGCCGCTGCGCCAATACACCGAGCGGCAAGAAACTGTGGAAGTCGCAGGCCATACCGTCAGCGAAGTGCTGGGGAACCTGACGACCCAGTACACCGACCTGCGCAAGCACCTCTACACCGACGACGGCCGGCTGCGCAGCTTTGTCAACGTGTACGTGAACGACGAGGACATCCGCTACCTCAGCAAGGAAAGCACCGGTGTCAAGGAAACGGACGTGATCAGCATCGTTCCTTCGATTGCCGGGGGTTTGTCCGTCCAGGTCGGAAAGTCCTCGGCCGCGGCGGCTACCGGGGTGAAGCTGAGCAATGAAGAGATCCTTCGCTACAGCCGCCACCTGATCATGCCCGAGGTTGCCATGGAGGGGCAGCTCAAGCTGAAACAGGCGCGGGTGCTGTGCATCGGCGCCGGCGGGCTCGGCTCGCCTCTGGCCCTCTACCTGGCCGCCGCCGGAGTGGGCACGTTGGGCATGGTGGACTTCGATGTGGTGGACTTCACCAACCTGCAGCGCCAGGTGATCCACGGCACCGGCGACGTGGGCCGCCCCAAGCTGGATTCGGCCCGCGACCGGTTGCGGGACCTGAATCCCACCGTCGAAGTGGTCCCCTACGAAACGCAGCTATCCAGCGAGAATGCCCTAGACATCTTCAAGGATTTCGACATCATCGCCGACGGCACCGACAATTTCCCCACTCGCTACCTGGTCAACGATGCCTGCGTGCTGCTGGGCAAGCCGAACGTCTACGCCAGCATCTTCCGCTTCGAAGGCCAGGCTTCGGTCTTCGGCCTCAAAGAGGGCCCCTGCTACCGCTGCCTGTACTCCGAACCGCCTCCTCCCGGCCTGGTGCCGAGCTGCGCCGAGGGCGGTGTGCTGGGCATCCTGCCCGGCCTGCTGGGCGTGATCCAGGCCACTGAAGCCGTCAAGCTGATTCTGGGCAAGGGCCAGCCGCTGGTGGGGCGCCTGCTGCTGGTGGACGCGCTGGCGATGCGCTTCCGCGAGCTGAAGCTGCGCAAGAATCCCGATTGCCCGGCCTGCGGCGCTCACCCCACCATCCGCGAACTGATTGACTACCAGGAGTTCTGTGGCATCCGTGGTGAAGAACAAGCGCCCGAAGTGGCCGTGCCCGAAACCACTCCCTTGGAGGTCAAGAAGAAGCTGGACGGGGGAGAGGGGCTGTTTATCCTGGACGTGCGCGAGCCGCACGAATACCAGATCTGCAACATCAACGGCCACCTGATCCCGCTGGGTGAGCTGCCGGCGCGAGTACACGAACTCAACTCGGCCGACGAGATTGTGGCTCACTGCCGCAGTGGCATGCGCAGCGCCCAGGCGGTGGACTTCCTGCGCAAGGCTGGCTTCCGCAAGGTGAAGAATATGACGGGCGGAATCCTGGCCTGGAGCGACCAGGTAGACGCGCGCGTCCCCAAATACTAAGCCTACTGGCTGGCTGAGCCAGTGAAGAGCGGGGCGAAACAGAAAAATGGGAGAGCCGCTTCGGAGTTAGTCGCGGCCGGCCTGGCGGAACATTTCCAGGCTCCACTCACCGGCGCTGGGAAGATGTTTCAGGATGTAGATGTTGGAATCGTCGGCGCGCACTTTGAAGTAAGCGTGGTCGGGACCGTACCAGCGGTCCATCACCTCCTCCACCTGAAAGGTGCGCCCCTGCAGGGTAAAGCGGGTGGGCCGTTGGTCCGCCTTGTAGCCGGAGTAGCTCTCCACCTTCAGTCGCATGCCGCCCCTCACCTCTCATCATAACAGAAGCCCGCAGGCGGCACGTCGCTCCCGGAGCGACTTTGGTGCTTAGCCGTACTTCTTAACCGCTTTCTCGATGGCGGGCCCGGCCTTCTCGAGGTCCTTGGCAACCATTGCCGGGTGGAACTCGACGGCGGCATTGAACCCGATGAACCACGGCTCTGCTATGGCAGGTATCTGTGATGCGTCCTGAAGATCGACAACAAGCAACGTCGTTCTCTTTCCATTCTCTTCGTAAAAATACGCTGCCTCAGGCTTCAGCTCTTCAAGGATTGACGGGACAGCTTTGAAACCGTCTCTTGCCGCTGCATTGCCTGCCTCTACGGGCCATGAAATCTTGACCAGAAATCGCATATATCCCTCCTCTGAACTTTCAGTTTCGCCTCTTTGGATGCACGATTCTATGCTCATGCGCCTCCTCAGCGCAAGCACGGGCCGCAGGATCGGGCCTTTGCTTTCTGAGGAGGCATTTGCTCAGGCCCCCGCAGGGAGACTGCCCGGAGCCGCCGCTCCGGCAGTGAGCTCCAGGACCCGCTCCATCGGCACGGTAAGATCCTCCACTTCTCCGCCTTTCTCCAGCACTTCTTTCAGGTATCGCGCGGCGATCGAGCCCGCTTCCTCGTCGGTGAGGTCGCGCCCGGCACGCCGCTTGTACTCGGCGAAAGCCACATGCGGCAGTGCTACCGTGATGCGCTTGCCGTTCACCAGGTAGCGGACGTCCACCGTGTCGCTATGGCGCAGGGAAATGGCGGTCTGGAGGAAAATGAAGGAGCAGTGATAGCGGGTGCTACCTGCCTGAGAAACACATTCAAAATTTCTGTATTCCATCGTATGGCCTCTCGGCTGTCCGGGCGGCCGGTTGCTTCCCGCGCGCGGTGGTGAAGCAAGCGGACCCGGCCCATCGGATTCGAAGAATTCGTTCATGGTATAGTACAGATTTCCTGACCAGGAAGAGCCTTCGATTGTGCAGACCCGCCGGAAGGACAGCAAAAGGCAGTCTTTGGGCAAGCGTAAGGAGAAAACCCGTGCCAGTCTCCGCGTAGCGGCTCGACGGGTTGGCCGGGTTGCCAAAACCACCGACCGCTATGTGGAGACCGTTTCCCGCGCCATCGAGAAGCTGGCTGGCACCGCCGACCCGGCGGTCCTGGTGGCGGAACTGACGCAGGCGTCGATAGACCACTTTGACGCGGTACTGGCCGAGGTGTGGATCCCCGGCCTGCCTCACGCGGCACCTCACGACGGCCCGGATGACGGCCCAGATAACAGCCCGGATAACGGCCCAGATAACGGATGGATTCGTCAAACCGCGCGTGCCCACCGTGGCAAACCGCCAGAACCCGACCCGATCCTGAGCCAACACTACGCGACTCTGGCCGGGCCCCAGGCCAGTCCGCTGAAACGAGCCGGTAAGCAATTCCTGGCCTGGGCGCGCCGCAACGGCGCCAAATACGTGTTGGCCCAGCCGTTGCAGGTGAGCAACCGGCCTGCTGGATTGTTGGCCATCTATTGCCGTAAGCGACCACCTCCGGAAGCGCCGGGCTGGGCGCAGATTTACGCAGCCATGACGGGCGCCACTCTGGACAGCGCGCGCGCCCTGAGCGAAAGCCGAAAGGCCATCACCCAACTCCAGTTCCTCGTGGAAGCCAGCCAGGTGCTGAATTCCACCTTGAATCTGGGCGATTTGCTGGACCTGATTCTGAACCTGGCCTGCAAGGAAACCAACGCCGACCGCGGCAGCGTTTTTCTGGTCGATCAGGATCGGAGGGAAGTCTGGACCATCGTAGCCCACGGCCTGGAGGAGCAGGAAATCCGGCTTGCCTTTGGACAGGGAGTGGCTGGCTATGTCGCCCAAACCGGCCAGACGCTGAACGTCGACGATGCGTACACCAGTCCTCATTTTGATCCCAGCTTCGACGAGAGGTTCCACTACCGAACCCAGAACCTGCTCTGCATCCCCATTCGCAACCGCACCGGGGAGATTGTCGGTATCCTGCAATTGCTGAACAAAAGGGAAGGCCGCTTCGCCCGCGAAGACGAGGAATTTCTGAACGCTCTTTCGGTGCACATGGCGCTGGCGCTGGAAAACGTCCGGCTGCACCGGGAGCTGCTGGAGAAGCAACGGCTGGAGCGGGATCTGGCCCTGGCCCGCCGCATCCAGCGGGGCCTGCTTCCCGACGCACCTCCGGTGGTTCCCGGCTTCGACATCGCCGTGCTCAATGAACCCAGCTACGAAGTAGGCGGCGACTACTACGACTTCTTGACCCTGGGGCCCAACACGCTGCTGGTCGTCGTAGCCGACGTGGAAGGCAAGGGTGTCAGCTCGGCTTTGATCATGTCCAACCTGCAGGCCACCTTACGCGCACTGGTGATGCACCTGCACTCGCTGGAAGTCATCACTCTCTCGCTGAATGAGATGATTCTGGCCGACACCCACGCCCAGAAGTTCCTGAGCATCTTCCTGGGCCTGGTGGACACGCGCAGGAGAGGCTTGCACTACATCAACGCCGGCCACATTCCGCCCATCGTGGTGCGCGCCAATGGGGAGGTATTGAAGCTGGAAGAGGGGGGGAAGGTGATTGGTCTGTTCGATGCCGCCGAATACAAGCGGGCCTCGTTGAAGCTCCTGGCCGGCGACGTCCTGCTGTGCTGCACGGACGGCATCACCGAGGCTCAGAACGCCGAGAAGGAAGAATTTGGTCTAGAACGTCTGGTGGAAGTGGCGCGGGCGCACCGCCACCTTTCCGCCCAGCAGATAGTGGACAAGGTGGCCCGTCAGGTCTCTTCCTTTGCCGACGCCGGCACCCACCTGGACGACAAGGTCTTGATGGTGCTGAAAGTTTTGGAAGCTCCTAGCCCAGCACCGTAGCTACCCTCCCAAATGTCATCAGCCAGCCCAATGTTTGCAGGGCGCAGGAGAGAAGCTTGACTCAACAAGTCCCGGCTGGCGCCGACGCGACACCGCACCGAGACAGCAGGATTATCCTCTCACCGGCGCCTGGGCCAGCACCTGCTGGACGGCGGCCACCCCTCGGCCGCTGGCGGTGAGGAATCCCTCTTCGTGCAGCAAGGTCTCCAGCGCACCT
>JAKZXP010000048.1:0-2750 GCA_047514915.1 Terriglobia bacterium | reverse complement strand
ACCCATTCGGTGTACACCTCCGGAAGGCAATGTTGATGCTGGAACCCGCATCAATACTGACGTTGGAGTCATTCAGAAGGTTGCCGCCGATAGTTCATGAAGGAAATCCGGGCCTAATGGAAGAGGGCTCGGTTGCCGTCTATCGTGAAAAAAACGGTACATCCGAATTACTTGCCGTGCTCAATGCTCCGACGGTTTTTGGCGAGATGGCGATCGTGAATTCGGAACGCGTTCGGACGGCCAGTGTGAAAGCGCTAAGCAATCTGCGTCTGCTGACTATCCCTGTAACTCTCCTTGTTCCCTTTCTCGGGCGCTTCCCTACGCTAAGAGACAAATTACGACGCTTGGTTGCGGAGCGCTTGGTTAGCAAAGCGTACCTTTAACAGAGGTGGTGGTCCCCCTGGAAATCTCAATGAAATCAAGATTTCCGCTCTAGGCGCTCCCCGCTGAACTGCCAGCCGACCCTTGGCAGTAAAACGAGTTTTGGAAGGCCGCGCCTTTTCAATCTCAAACACAGGCTACTGGCCTTGGCCGAGGTTTGGCTAGTGGACGTATTGTCGGCTTCCCGGAAACTGACCCACTACCCATGGTAGAATAAGGACATGCTGATCCGCATTCCACGCCTCTGGGAGATTCCGGAACGGCTGGCCACTTCTGAAGACGCCGTTCTGAACCGTCGCGGGTTTTTGCGTGCCGGCGCCATCGGCGCCGCCGCGCTGGGAGCAAGCGGGCTGGCCTTCCCAGAAGCCGCTGCGGCTGCTGTCGACCGCAATCCCAAGTACAAGCTGGACCGGCCCCTCACCGACGAGCGCGTCGCCGCCACCTACAACAACTTCTACGAGTTCGACCAGCAGGACAAAACCGCTCCAGCTCGCCTGGCCCAGAAACTGACGACCCATCCCTGGACGATTGAAGTCACCGGATTGGTCCAGAAGAAGCTGAAACTGGACGTCGAGGACCTGATCCGCAAGATGCCGCTGGAGGAGCGCCTCTACCGGTTCCGTTGCGTGGAAGCCTGGGCCATGGCGGTACCCTGGATCGGCTTTCCCATGAAGGCGTTTCTGGAGTACGTGAAGCCGCTTTCTTCAGCTAACTTCGTGCGCTTTGTAACTTTCTTCCAGCCAGGCGAGGCTCCCGGCTTCGCGAAGTATCACTGGTATCCCTGGCCGTACCACGAGGGGCTGACGATGGCCGAAGCCGCCAATGAAATGACCCTGATGGTCACCGGGATTTTCGGCCATGACCTGCCGAAGCAGCACGGCGCGCCGATCCGGATGATCGTGCCGTGGAAGTACGGCTTCAAGAGCATTAAGAGCATCGTCAAGGTCGAGTTCACCAAGAAGCAGCCACGCACCTTCTGGAACACGGTTGCCCCGCGGGAGTATGATTTCTGGTCCAACGTAAATCCCAAGGTGCCGCACAAGCGTTGGTCCCAGGCCACCGAGCAGATGATTGACACGCGCGAGCGGCGGCCGACCCAGCCCTACAATGGCTACGGGCAGTACGTGGCCCACCTCTACTCCAGAGCCAAGTAAGCGCCTCGCCTTTTTCCACTGTTCTCCGCGCTCATGACCGGGCAGGGCCATCCCTGCCCTGCCCTGCTCTGGCTTGGCTGGCGTAGCCTGCCGTAGCTGGGCGTAGTTGGCCGTAGCTGGGCGGCTTCAGCGCTCCAGCACCTGGCGGTAGTAACGCTCGTACTGGGGAAGAATCAAGGTAGCGCAAAAGCGGGTGAGTGCCGTGTTGCGGGCGGCCTCGGACATGCGGCGCCGCTGCTCCGGCTCGCGTAGCAGCAGCAGGACGCGCCCGGCCATGGTCTCCGTGTCGCCGACTTCGCTCAGGTAGCCGTCGTGCCCGTCGGTGATGACCTCCGGGATGCCCCCCACCCGGGTGGCCACCGGGACGGCCCCGCAGGCCATGGCTTCCAGCGCCGCCAGCCCGAAGGATTCCATCCGGCTGGGCAGCAGCAACACCTCGCACAGCGGCAGCAGACGATGCACGTTGTCCTGCTTGCCCAGGAACAACACATCGCGCTCCACGCCCAATTGGCGCGCCACGTACTCGGCGTTGCCCCGTTCCGGACCGTCGCCGATCATCAGCAGCCTGGCTGGCATTTCCTTTCTTACTCGGGCGAACACAGCGACCACGTCAGCAATCCGTTTGACGGCACGAAAATTGGACAGGTGGGCTACCAGCTGCTCCCCGGCCGGGGCCAGCACCGCCCGGGCCTGCTCATCGCGCTTCGGGTGGTAGAGATCACAGTTCACGAAGTTGTGGATGACCTGGATCGGGCGCTGGATTTCCAGCTCCCGTTGGGTGGTCTCGCGCAGGTTGTGGCTGATGGCGGTGACGCCGTCGCTGTGCTCGATGGCGAAGCGGGTGATGGGCAAGTAGGAGTGATCCGTGCCCACCAGGGTGATGTCGGTCCCGTGCAGGGTGGTGACAAAGGGGAGGCGGTGCCCGGACTGGCTGACCAGCATGGCCTGGGCCAGGTAGGCGCTGACCGAGTGAGGAATCGCGTAGTGCACATGTAGCAGGTCCAGCCCTTCCGCGAGGGCCACTTCGGCCATGCGGGTGGCCAGTGCCAGCGTGTAGGGCGGGTAGTCGAACAACGGGTAGGTGGTCACCTCCACCTCATGGTAGGTGATATTTTGGGCGATCGCGGAGTCGGCCGATACCTCCAGGCGGATCGGGCGGGCGTAGGTGATGAAATGGACCTGGAGCCCGCGTGCCGCCAATTCCATCCCCAGTTC
>JAKZXP010000047.1:0-4909 GCA_047514915.1 Terriglobia bacterium | reverse complement strand
CTTTTCTACTACTAAAACCCGTTTCAGGGCCCCAGGCTATGATGTAAACTCTCACTACTGTTGGTACAAAAAATCGGTCTGGTCAGCTGGAAGGCGGAGGGAGCGGGAGACCATGGCGACTTCGTTTGTCTTTGCGTCGAGTGGCAGGGCATCCGGCCAGGTTCGACGCCGGCATCCAAGAGCGGGAAGCACCCCTACCCAGCGTCCCCGCGGGCTTTGTCCGCCAAGATTTTCCGCAGCATTCCTGGCATGTTCCCCAGATTGTTGAGGCACTCCAGCGGGAGAACGCACAGGGGCTGGCCCGTCTCCTCGTCGCGCACCCGTACCTTCAGTTCTCCCTTGTCCTTGTGAACCAGCATGGACTTGACTGTGTTTCCCAGGGTAACCCCTAGCTGTAACTGGAAATCCTGATCCACCAAGGACGCCGTACCTCCCGAAGCCGCCAGTCCCGGGTCCAACCGGGCATGGTAGGAGAGGAAGGGAAGCTCGTGGGTGAAGAAGTTGGGCTTTAAGAGTTCTTCTTCCGAGACTTGAGTCAGCACGCGATCGGTGGCGGCGTCGCGCACCACAAAGGTGCTTTCCAGGATGTGTCCCCCCAGCTTGACGCTAAACAGGGAGGTGGACTGCTGCTGGACGGCGTAAAGTTCCGTACGCAAGTAGATGGCGCCGGCGTCAAAATCGAGGGTGTAGTGGTGGGCGTAATTGCGGAGCACGCGCGCGGGGACAAAGTTTTGGTCGCGCAGCAGCAGGCCGGCCATATAGGTCTCAGCGCAGAAGCCGGGCTTGAGGGGTCCGGCCTCTTGCTGCTGCAGAGCACCGCGAGCTGTGGCTGCATAAGATTCCCGGGCGCTGGTCAACATCGTGAAGAAAAGCATGTCAGGAGCACCGTAGGCTGCCGTATAGAACATGCGCGGCATATTGCTGATTTCCACCACACCCGCCAAATTGGTGTCCGACACACGCGAGGGACTGCTTTGCACTTTTTCACTCCCGGCTTACTTCTTATAACAGGGCCTAATGATCATTATCGTCGAAAGAAACTAATTTCTTCACGGAATGACGCCCGATGACCCAAAACGGGAAAACCGAACCAGCAATAAGTTGAGGAAACGGCCTGAAAGCGTGGTCCTCTGATACTGCAGCAGGTTAAAAAGCCCTAAGGTCTGATTTTTGGTCTCACCCACTCCGTTTCTGAAGGGCGCCAGGTAGATTGGCGAGAACGCATAGACCTAATAGAACGTGCACGCAGACCAATATTTACAAGGGCTTAGCGGAATTCTGTCTGACATCAATGACTTAGCCGAAAAGCAGGCAGAGAATCCCTTCCTCTCCGCCAGATTGACTCACCGGAAGCTGGCGTTCAAGACTTTCTTCCGCAACCGGATCGACTGCGGCGTTACCTCCACCAGTTCGTCTTCGCGAATGAACTCGATGGCTTGTTCCAGGTTGAGAATGCGCGGCGGAACTAGGCGGATCGCGTCGTCGGCGGTGGAGGCGCGCATGTTGGTCAGCTTCTTCTCCTTGACGATGTTGACGTCCATGTCCTTGTCGCGCGCGTTTTCCCCGATAATCATGCCTTGATAAACTTTGATGCCCGGGGTGATAAAGATTTCTCCGCGTTCCTGCAGATTGAAAATGGCATAACCGGTAGCCTTGCCCACGCGGTCGGCCACGAGCGACCCGGTGGGCCGGGAAGCAATGTTGCCCTGCCACTCGATGTAGCCGTGGAACAGCGAGTTCATGATGGCCGTGCCGCGGGTGCCGGTGAGGATTTCGCTGCGCAGTCCGATCAGGCCACGGGACGGCACGTGGAACTCCATCCGCGCCCGCCCCGTGCCGTGGTTCACCATCTTTACGATCTTTCCCTTGCGGGTCCCCAGCTTCTCTATCACTACGCCCAGGAAAGTCTCGGGGCAGTCGATTTCCAGCAGTTCCAACGGCTCGTGGAGCTTGCCGTTGATTTCCCTGGTCAGAATCTCCGGCTTGCCCACCGCCAGCTCGTATCCTTCGCGCCGCATCATTTCGATGAGGATGGCAAGCTGCAGTTCACCGCGGCCCATCACCTGGAACGAGTCCGCGCCGGCCTCTTCCACCTTGATCGAGACGTTGGCGAGCAGTTCCTTCTCCAGTCGCTCGCGCAGATTACGAGAGGTCACGTAGGTACCCTCGCGGCCGGCAAACGGCGACGTGTTGACCGTGAAGTTCATGGCGATGGTCGGCTCGTCGATCTGGATGCGCGGCAGGGGGCGCGGTGCTTCGGAGTCGGTGACCGTTTCGCCGATGGTGATGCCTGCCACGCCAGCGATGGCCAGGATGTCGCCGGGGCGCGCCTCGGTTTCCTCCACCCGCTTCAGGCCCACGAAAGAATAGAGCTTGGTGATCTTCGTTTTTTGCAGCGAGCCGTCCAGCTTCGCGATGCCGACAACGTCGCCCAGCCGCAGGGTTCCCTCAAACACGCGGCTGATGGCCAGCCGCCCCAGATAGTCGCTGTAGTCCAGGTTGGCAACCAGCACCTGGAGGATGCTCTCGGGATCGCCAGCCGGGCTGGGAATGTCGCTCAAGATAGCGTCGAACAGCGGCCGCAGATTTTCCGATCCGTCGTCCAGCGCCTTATGGGCGATGCCCGCGCGCGCGTTGGTGTAGATCACCGGGAAATCGAGCTGGTCTTGGGTGGCGTCCAGGTCAATGAACAGGTCGTAGATCCCGTCGAGGACTTCCGGGATGCGCGCATCGGGCCGGTCGATCTTGTTGATGACCACGATGGGCGGCAGCTTGGCCTCCAGCGCCTTCATCAGCACGTAGCGCGTTTGCGGCAGCGGCCCCTCGCTCGCGTCCACCAACAGCATGACGCCGTCGGCGATCTTCAGCGCGCGCTCTACCTCCCCGCCGAAGTCACTGTGGCCCGGCGTGTCCACGATGTTGATCTTTACGCCCCGGTAATGGATGCCGGTGGTTTTGGCCAGGATGGTAATGCCACGCTCCCGCTCCAGCTCATTGGAATCCATGACGCGATCCGCCACCACTTCGTTCTCGCGGAAGATGCCGCTCTGCCGGAGCATGGCGTCCACCAGCGTGGTCTTGCCGTGATCGACGTGCGCGATAATGGCGACGTTGCGGATGGTTTCGTTGCGCACACGCTGCTTGGCAGGTGCATGCGGCTGTGTTGTGACCAATGTCATCCTTAACGGGAACCTTCGATTCTGAGACGGGATTTCCTCTTGGGGGTTCCGGGTAGCTTTCAGTATAACACCCGGGCAAGAAAGTTCTTTAAAACGCAGCAGGGGCCGGCTGGGCTGCCTCCGATCAGCCTCCTGGCTGTCGTGGCGGCGGCGGTGCCGGTTCTTGCCAAGCTGAGGCAGTTGTCTGGGAGACGAAGCCCGCCGGCAGAGTAGGCCACGGACGCGCCAAAAACCTTGTTGCTCCGGTTCGTAGATGGGGCAACCTTATTTCGCCAGCTGCTTCCAATACTCGGCAGCCAGGAGACCCTTCTCAATTTGTGGCAGCGTCCTCCAGCAGTCGATGTCACGCGCCTTCAGAATGGGGTAATTAGATGTGGCACCGCCAACACCCGGACTCTCCACCGAGAAAACGACGCGGCTGATCTGAGCCTCGCGAATCGCGTAAGAGCAGAGGAAGCAAGGTTCGTTGGTGGTGTAAAGTGTCGCCTGTGACAACTTCGTTCGGCCAGCGGCCCGCAGAGCTGCCACGACCGCAAGAATCTCAGCATGTGCAAAAGGGTCGCTACCGGCTGGTGAGCGCTCCTCGGCCTCCGCCACGACCTGTCCCTCCAGCGTGATCACACAGCCGACCGGTGTGTTGCCGACCTTGGTTGCCAGGATGGCCAGATCGATACAGCGCCGCATCATTCGTTGATCGAAGGCCCGTTGATCGAAGGCCCGTTGATCGAAGGCCGGGTCGGCTGGCATCGTTTTAGGCTTCCCTTTCACCGCATCCCCTTTTGTCCTTCGCGCAAGCCTAGAGACTTGATCTTGGAGGCCAGAGTTGTGGGCCTGAGTCCGAGTAGCCTGGCGGCTCCGGTTGGGCCTGAGATTCTCCAATGGGTTGCCTCCAGCGCTGCAAGCAGGTTGTTCCGCTCATCGCGCTTGAGTTGTTTGTAGTTCAGAACCTCTTTGGGACCTTTCTTCGACTCAATCGCCTCAACAGAGCTGCGGTTCTTGTTGCTCACGGCGCCGGATAAGTCAAATTCCAGGTGGCCCGATTGCGCCCCAATGACTGCTCTCTCAACGATGTTCTGCAGCTCGCGGATATTGCCCGGCCACTCGTGGCGCTGAAGAGTTTCGACGTGCCGGCGCTTGAGCCTCTGTGTCGGAACGCCTAACCGCCGACAGGCCTGCTCCAGGAAGTGCTCGGCCAGCATCGGCACATCGTCCAGCCGCTCACGGAGCGGAGCGATGTTGACGGGGAACACGCTGAGCCGGTAGTACAGGTCCTCCCGAAACCGCCCCGCTTCAACCTCGTGTTTCAGATTCCGGTTTGTCGCCGCAATGACTCTCACATCAACCTTTCGCGTGCGCTCGTCCCCGACCCGCTCGAACGTTCCCTCCTGTAACACGCGCAGGAGCTTGCTCTGCAAATCCACCGGAATCTCGCTAACTTCATCCAGAAAAAGCGTTCCTCCGTCGGCAAGCTGAAAGCGACCGATACGGTCCCTGATTGCCCCGGTGAAGGCGCCCTTGACGTGGCCGAAGAACTCGCTTTCGAACAGCTCACGCGGCACCGAACCGCAGTTCACCTTGACCATCGCACGGTCCCTCCTGCGGCTGCGCTCGTGAATTGCGCGCGCAATGAGCTCCTTCCCGGTGCCTGACTCGCCAGAGATCAGCACGGTCGTATCGGCAGGTCCCACAAGGCCAACCTGGGCCAACACATTCCGCAACGCTGAGCTTTG
>JAKZXP010000046.1:0-2574 GCA_047514915.1 Terriglobia bacterium | reverse complement strand
GGGGTCAGAGGTTTCCGCCCCAGTGGATTATGAAACGCCGCCCGAAGCAGGAACTGGCGGCCGCGGGAGCCAGCCTCCTCCTCCGGCTGGCGGAGGCGATGGCCCTGACGGCGAGGAGCCTGCGGAAGAACAGATGGTCAAGATGTCATTCCTCGACCACCTCGACGAACTGCGCAAACGCATCATCTATTCCTTGATCGCAGTGGCGGTCGCCTTCTTCATCTGCTTCAGTTTTGCAAGACGGATCTTCGACCACATGTCGGAGCCGCTGCGGGCCACCCTTCGGGACATGGGCATGCAAGAGCAGCTCTACTTCATCAAACCCACCGATGCCTTCACGCTCTACCTAAATCTGGCGCTGATTATTGGCCTGTTCCTGGCTTCACCGTTTGTCCTCTACCAGGTGTGGGCCTTCATCACGCCCGGCCTCTACCGGCGCGAACGAAGGTACGCAGTTCCCTTTGTTTTCTTCTGCTCCTCTCTGTTTATCGGCGGCGGTCTGTTCGGTTACTACATCGCCTTCCCGTTTGCCCTCAGGTTTCTGCTTACCTTCGGTGGCGAGCGCCTGGTACCCTGGATCACGGCCACCGAGTACATGAACACCTTCTGGACGGTCATCCTGGGCCTGGGCATCATTTTTGAACTGCCGGTGCTGATGTTGTTCCTGGGGCTGCTAGGGATTCTGACCCCGGGCTTTCTGATGCGGAACTTTCGGTACGCGGTGCTGTTGATCGTCATCGTGGCAGCAGTGGTCACGCCCACCGCCGACATTATCAACCTGATGATTTTCGCCATGCCCATGATGGCTCTTTACATGGTCGGTGTGGGCCTGGTATGGCTGGTGACGCGGCGCCGCCGCACGACGTGAACTCCGGCCCGGCGCTGCTGTTGGCACTGCTGCTGGCGATCACGCCAGCTGCCTGTGCTTCGGAGAGCCCGGGGAGGCGACCCTCCCGCACAACTGGTCCGGCGCCTCGCTTTTTCTCCGGCGCCCTGGCCTTAAAGCACGCCACTGCGCTGGCCAAAATTGGCCCGCGGCCTCCCGGCACCCCCGAGCATGAAAGAGCCCAGCAATACATCCTGACGCGTCTCCAGCGTTTGGGAGTGCAGCCCGAAGTGGACGCCTTCACCGCTGCAACGCCGGTCGGCCCCCGCCCAATGAAAAACATCGTGGCCAAATTTTCCGGCAGGAGCAAACGGGCCGTGTTGGTCGCCGGCCATTACGACACTAAGCTGGAAACGCGATTCCGTTTTGTTGGCGCGAATGACGGCGGTTCCAGCGCCGGGTTACTGCTGGAGCTGGCTCGCGTGCTGAAGAATTCGCCGCCCGGCTGGTGCGAGGTCTGGCTGGCTTTTCTGGACGGGGAAGAATCCTTAGGCAGGCGTTGGACCCAGGCCGACTCCCTTTATGGGAGCCGGCGTATGGCCGAACGGCTCCGGGCTGCCGGAGAGCACCGCCGCCTGAGCGCAGTCCTGGTGGTGGACATGGTGGGTGACCGCGACCTGGACTTGCTTCGCGACCTGAACTCGACCGGCTGGCTCAATGAGCTGGTTCGCGACGTGGCCCAGCAGTTGGGGCAGGGGCACGCCTTCGGTGACCACACCACCGCTGTGGAAGACGACCACGTGCCGTTCAGTCGCATCGGCTTGCCTGTCGTCGACCTGATTGACATGAACTACGGTCCCAACAATTCCTTCTGGCACTCGGCCGAGGACACCCCCGACAAGCTCAGCGCCCGCAGCCTGCAGGCGGTGGGGCGCATTGTGCTGGGCACGATCGGCGCGCTGGAACACAGAGAATAGAGCTCGCTTCCGCCTGGCCGTTCGTCGGGAGTCGAGAACGGGTACAATTAGGGCTTCATGATCTGGTTCTGGGTTCTTTTTAATGTCTTTGTCGTCACCATGCTGGTGCTGGACCTCTGGGTGTTTCACCGCAAGGCCCACGTCATCGCGCTCGGGGAAGCGCTGCGCTGGAGCGCCTTCTGGATCGGCCTAGCCGGTTGCTTTGCCGTGCTGGTGTTTTTCTGGCGCGGTGGGCAGCCCACGCTCGAGTTTGTCACCGGCTACCTGATTGAGCTGTCGCTGAGCGTGGACAACCTGTTCGTTTTCCTGATGTTGTTCGCCTATTTCCGGGTGCCCGGTGAGCACCAGTACAGGGTGCTGTTCTGGGGTATCGTCGGCGCGCTCGTCATGCGAGCCGCATTCATTGTTGCCGGGGTCACGCTCATTAATAGGTTCCATTGGATCATCTACGTGTTTGGGGCGTTCCTGGTCTGGACCGGCTTTAAATTATTCGGCGCGCATGACCGGCACGTGGACCCGGAAAAGAACCCCGTGTTGCGTGTCTTCCGCCGCTGGATGCCCATCACCGAGACCTACGTGGGCGGAAAATTCTTCCATCGGGTCAGCGGCCGCACCTATGCCACGCCGCTGTTTGTGGTCCTGCTCGTTGTGGAAACCACCGACATCATGTTTGCGTTGGATTCCATTCCCGCCGTCCTGGCCATTACCCGTGATCCATTCATTGTGTATACATCGAACGTCTTCGCCATCCTCGGGCTGCGTGCCCTCTAC
>JAKZXP010000045.1:0-6113 GCA_047514915.1 Terriglobia bacterium | reverse complement strand
AACTCCAGGCCCTTGGCGGCATGCAGCGTCATCAGGGTGATCCCCGCCCGCTCATCGTAGTCGTCGGCTTCCGAAACCAGGGCAGCGCGATCCAGGAATTCGGCCAGTGTTTCGCCGCGCTCCACGCTCTCCTGGGCCGCGTTCAGCAATTCCTGGATGTTCTCCACCCGGCTGCTGGCCTCGGGCGTGCCCTCCTCTTCCAGTCGGGTCACATAGCGGGTGCGGTCAAGCACAGCGCGCAACAGCACGGTGGCGGGGGCCTCTGCCTGTACCAGCGCTATCAAGTCTTCGGCCAGCCGGCGGAACTCGGCCAAGGTCTCATGCTTAGGCCCCGGCAACAAC
This sequence comes from Terriglobia bacterium, assembly GCA_047514915.1. Classification (GTDB taxonomy): domain Bacteria; phylum Acidobacteriota; class Terriglobia; order JAJPHL01; family JAPKYU01; genus CBDBKE01. Next base: position 5,771 of record JAKZXP010000045.1, on the reverse strand, counting down.
TGGGCCTCTAGCACTCCTTCCAGCGCTCGCCACAGCGCCAAGCTGTGCTCCAGCGCGTAGCGCTCCAGTTGCTCGACCGTTTTCTTGCCGATGCCCCGAGGAGGAATATTGATAATACGCAGCAGGCTGAGGGAATCGTCGGGATTCTGCGCGAACTTCAGGTAGGCCAGCAGATCCTTGATCTCGGCGCGCTGGTAAAAGCTGGTGCCAGCAACCACGCGGTACTTCAGGCCGTAGCGCCGCATGGCTTCTTCCAGGGGGCGTAGCCGCGCGCTGGAGCGGAAGAGCACCGCGACGCGCCCGTCGGGATTTTCTCCCGTGTAGTCCGCCACCCAGTCCGCCACGAACAGCGCTTCGTTTTCGGCGTCGGGAGCCTCGTACAGGCCCACTCCTTCGCCCTGCTGGTTTTCTGTCCACAATGTCTTGCCAATGCGGGATTCGTTGTGGGCCACCACGGCGCTGGCCGCCGCCAGGATGGTTTTTGACGAGCGGTAGTTCTGCTCCAGGCGAATCATGCGCGCCTCGGGGAAATCCTGCTCGAACTCCAGGATGTTGCGCAGGTCGGCACCGCGCCAGCCGTAAATGGACTGGTCCTCGTCGCCCACCACGCACAGGTTGCGGTGCACGTGAGTGAGCAGCCGGATCAACTCGTACTGAGGGCGGTTGATATCCTGATACTCGTCCACCAGCACGTGTTGGAAGCGCTGGTTGTACTTGGCCGCGCTCTCCTGGCTGGTGGCCAGCAAGCGCACGGCTTCGAGCAGCAGGTCGTCGAAATCAAGTGCGTTCGAGCGTCCGAGCGCCGCCTGGTACTGCTCGTAGATCGTCGCCAGCTGCTCGCTGCGCGGGTCGGAGGCGTTGGCGCGGAAAACCTGCGGGCTGATCCCGTGGTTCTTGGCGTGGCTGATGCGAGTCAGCACCGCGCGCGCCCGCATAAACTGCTCGTCCAGGGACAGCTCCTTCATCGCCTTGCGGACGATCGCCAATTGCTCGTCCTCATCGTAGATGGTGAACTCGCGCGAAATGCCGGCGGCAGGCCCGTCGCGGCGGAGCACCCGCACGCAGAAGGAATGGAAGGTGGAAATCCAGGGCAGGCGCGCCGCCTGTTGCCCCACGAGCGACTGCACGCGCAGCCGCATCTCGTCGGCCGCCTTGTTGGTGAAGGTGACGGCCAGGATGTTCTCCGGCTGCACAGCCAGATCATCCATCAGGTAGGCGATGCGGTAGGCGATGACGCGCGTTTTTCCGCTGCCTGCTCCCGCCAGCACGAGCAACGGTCCTTCGGTGGCCGTCACTGCTTCGCGCTGTTGCTGGTTGAGCTGCTCCAACATGGACATCGAATTTTGATTGTACTCCAGCGTGCCGCCGGCCATGGGGCGCTTTTCCCGGGCACAGCGCGCGGAAGTTTCTACTGTAGGGATACAATGTGCCGGTGCCTTCCGAGCTAATCTTCAAATCCGCCACGCGCATGGCCGAGCTGGTCAGAAGCGGTCAGGTTTCCCCGGTGGAACTGGTGGAAGCCCACTTGGCGCGGATTCGGGATGTGAACCAGGAGCTACGGGCCTTTGCCACCGTGCTGGAGGAAGAAGCCCAGCGAGAGGCGAGGCAGGCCGAATCGGCCGTCCGGCGCCGCTACAAGCTAGGGCCGTTGCACGGCGTGCCAGTCACGGTGAAAGACTGCATCGAGACCGCCGGCATCCCGACCCAGAGTGGCTGCCGGCTGCGAACCGGGTTTCTGCCCGCGCGCGATGCCCCGGTGGTGGCACGCTTGCGGGGTGCCGGCGCTATTCTGCTGGGCAAGACCAACGTTCCGGACCTGCTGGTGGCCTACGAAACCGACAACCTGATTACGGGGCGCGCCGCCAACCCCTGGGACTTGTCCCGCACGCCGGGCGGTTCCAGCGGAGGCGAAGCCGCCGCAATCGCGTCGGGCTGCTCGGCCGGCGGCTTGGGCACCGATGGCGGCGGCTCGGTTCGGGTCCCTGCCCACTTTTGTGGCATTGTGGGCCTAAAGCCCACGCCGGGGCGCATTCCCGGCTCCGGACTTTTTCCGGCGCTGGTCGGGCCGTTTGCCCTGCTGGGGGTGGTGGGACCCATGGCGCGCTCGGTGGCGGACGTCCGCCTGCTGTTCGAGGTTCTGGCCGGTTCGGATCCCGACGATGCCATGTCGGTCCCGCTGCCTGTTTCCTCCTCGGAGGAAACAGCTCGCCGGGTTACCCGCAACCTGCGCGTCGGCTTTTACGAGGACGACGGTGTGGCGCCGGTGACGCCGGAAACTCGGGCCGCCGTGCAGACAGCCGCCGAAGCCCTACGCCGACAGGGATTCAACCTCCAGCCTTTCCGGGCAGCCCCACTGGAGCGCGCTCCCAAAATCTGGTGGACGTTTTTTGGCAGAGCAAGCCTGCCGCTATTTCGTTCCTTTGTGGCCGGACGAGAAAGCCAGTTGCACGCCATCACGAGAGAATTTCTGGCCGTGGCCGAAAGCGACGGCCCGATCACTTACGACGAATTCCTCAACGCCTGGTCCGAACGCGACCAGATGCGCGCTTGGCTGTTGCGGCAGATGGAGAACGTGCCGGTGCTGCTGACGCCGGTGGGTTCCATTCCCGCGTTCCGCCACGGAGAGCGCTCCTGGACCATCGAAGGACAGACACTGAGCGGCCAGACACTGAACGGCCAGACACTAAACGGGATGTGGAGCACCATGGGGCCGGCCCAGACCTTTAACCTGCTGGGCAATCCTGCAGTCGTGCTGCCGGTGGGCCGTTCGCCCGAAGGCCTGCCCATCGGGGTCCAACTGGTGGGTTGCCCCTACGAGGAAGAATTGCTGCTGGCTGTGGCCGCCCGTCTGGAGGAGAGCTTGGGTGCCTGGCAAGCGCCGCCCTTGCGCGCCACCACCGGGCCGCCTTAGCTGAGGAGTTCGCGGATTTGCCCGGTGAGTTGGGGCTGGCCCAAGTCCAGTTCGTGCCGCACCAGGTTGAGGCCGTAGACGCACATCTCAAACTTGTCGGAAAGCTGCCGAAACAGCGGCGCGACATTGCGGTACTCGAACTGGTCGAATGCCGCCACAATGTGATAGGACTCCTTGCCAGCTTTGACGTAGTCCACGAAGGAATCCAGGCGCTCGTGCCGCAGCCGCCAGTTGCGGATGGATTCGGGAAACATGCCGGTGAAGAACAAGGTGAAGTCCCCAATGTGCTTCCGAACCTGCCGTTCCCGGTCAAAGGAAGGAGCGTTCAACAGGGGATTGGACTCGATCAACATCTCCCCCACGTCCTCCAGCGGCCGGCCCCGCGTGTCACGGACCTTGTAGAGATTTTCGATTCGGACAAAATCGGTGAGCAAGCCGGTGATATAGGAAGTGACCTCGGAATCGTCCAATGCCAGCGTCCCGTGGAAGCTGTGTTCCACCAATCCGGTGAACAGCGAACTGAGTTCCGATCCCGGTTGCACGTACACTGGACTCCCTCCGAAACCCAGGCCAAGACTCCATCTAAATGGACGCGCGCAGATCCCCTCTGGTTGCTGCCATTGCTATCTAGTACTGTTGTCCTCGTGGTTGTCAAGTTAGGAGGCCGGACGGCTGCTGTCGGAAATAGAACCTCGGCACGGGTGATTCTGGCGTCGCACCGCTTCCGGGGAGGGCGGCGCTGCGGACCCGCGGAACTGTCACCGCAACTTTCAGCCAAGCAGCGGGCGGCACTGGCGCGCTGGCTGGAAGCGCTGCCCGCAGGATTCAGCATGCGGCTGCCGCGCATCAAAGTTGCCGCGGCGGCCAGCCTGCAAACGCAGGCACGCAGTCCGGCCCATGCGGCGAGCTTTATCCCACAGCGCTACCTGCTGCTGGGGCAATCGTTGTTTTCGCGGCCCGGAGAGCTAGGCCGCATCCTGTACCACGAACTCTGCCACTTCCTCTGGCCACGATTGCAGTCTGGCCGCCGCCTCTATGAAGCCGCCATCGCGCGGGAAAGAGAAGCCGGCATCCGTGGCGAACTAGGCTACTCCGCCGAGGAGGCCAAAGAGGCCCTGCGCGGTGCTCAGGGTCAGGCGACGGCAGCCTCTCCCGAACCCGCCCGCGCCCGGCAGACACGCTGGCGCTACTACCTGTGCGAGAGCTTCTGTGACACCGGCGCCTGGCTGCTACTGCGTCAGGCAGGCCACCGCCGCAGCCGTCACTCGGAGTGGACGTTGGAACGGCGCGCCCGGACCAAGCGATGGCAGGCCTGGCGCGCGGCGGCTGGTTTCCCGTAAAATCGCATTTGCTTGCCGGAGTGCGGTAATATGAACGCAGGCACCGTGGGTCGCGGGCAGGCGGCTTTTGTGCATCAAAAGCTGCGCGCATAGCGTCTAAACTAACGTATGGACGTTTCGTTAACCGCAGCGTTTCTCGCAGGGATCGTTTCCTTCCTTTCCCCGTGTGTTCTTCCGCTTGTGCCCGGCTACGTCTCGATCATTTCCGGGGCCAGCGTGGAGGAGCTGAAAGCGGCTGGCCGGGATGACCACCTGTTGCGCCGCGTGTTGTTCCATTCCCTGCTTTTCATCGCTGGCTTCTCCATCGTGTTCATCTCGCTGGGGGCCTCGGCCACCTGGCTGGGTGGGACGCTGCGCTCCCACCTGCCCTTGCTGTTGCAGATTGGTGGCGTGGTGGTGATCCTATTCGGCCTGCACATGACCGGCATTCTGAAAATCGGCCTACTGTACCGCGACGCCCGCATCCGCACCAACCCAGCCAGTCGGTCGGTGTCGGCGCCGGGTTCCTTGCTGATGGGCCTGGCATTCGCCTTTGGATGGGTGCCCTGTATCGGACCCATCCTGGCAGCCATCCTGGCTTTGGCTTCCACCAAGCAAACCATTGCCCAGGGCATCCTGCTGCTGGCAGTCTATTCGCTGGGTCTGGCGGTGCCCTTCCTGCTGACCAGCCTGGGGCTGACTCAGTTCATGAACTTCTATCGCGGCTTCCGCAGGCATCTGCACACGGTAGAGGTGTTTTCCGGCGCGGTGCTGATTCTGGTCGGCGCGCTGCTGGTAACGAACCAATTCACCCGGCTCTCCGGCTATCTTTCCTTTTTGAACCGTTTTGCGCTTTAATTCAAGATATGAGTGCCAAGACACCTCCTTTCGATTCCAGTCCGCCGCCGGCGCCTGAACCGGGACCGGCTGGCTCCCCTCCCCCGGACGAACCCGGGCGCGGCCGCCCGTTACGGAACTTGGTACTGATTCTGATCGGGGCCGCCGTGCTGCTGTTTGTCGCGCACCGCTACGCCTCACGGCAGCCGTTGCCGACCCCTCCGGGGGACAAGGACGGCCCGCTTGTCCCCGACTTCGTGCTGAAGGACATTCACGGCAACAATTTCCGGATGGCCGACCTGAAGGGAAAGGTTGTCATCCTGGATTTCTGGGCCACCTGGTGCCACCCGTGCACCATCGAAATCCCCTGGTTCATTGACCTGTACGACCGCTACGGCCCCGAGGGCTTGGAGACCGTCGGCGTCGCCATGGACGACGAAGGCCTGGAAGTGGTCAAGCCCTTCGCCAAAGAATACAAGATGAACTACCGGGTCCTGCTCGGCAACGATGCGGTGGCCAAACTGTTCGGGGGTATCTGGGGGCTTCCGACCACGTTTATTATCGACCGAGAGGGGCGCATTCGCGACAAGCACGAGGGGTTGGTAAGCCGCAGCGTGTTCGAGGAGGCGGTCGAGAAGCTGCTGTGAGGGGGCCGATTCCCTTCGTGGGGCGCTTCAGCGGAGGCAGGGAGCGAGTCTGAGCAA
>JAKZXP010000044.1:0-21476 GCA_047514915.1 Terriglobia bacterium | reverse complement strand
CCTTTCGACGATGCAGTAGTGGCCCAAAGTCTGGCCGATCATGGGGAGGCCCTCCTCTTGCCAGCGACCCTACGCCCAAGTCAACAGGCGCGTCAACAGAAAACTCAGCGGACGAGCCAGTTGCGCCGGTGGTCTTCCGCTGCCGTACTGGCGGAGTCCAAGCGGCACGAGATACACCGCCTTGTCATCAACAATGCCGGATAGATTGCCGCTAACCTCCCAGTTCTTTGCGGTCCGGCTGCCAACTCCCGAAAAATCGCCCACTCGGAAACTATCGTCCGCAGCCTGCAACCACTTGGCCGTATAGTCGGCTTACCGGACAAGTGCCTACCTTGAGGCAGCGTCATTTAAAGCGGAATACATCTTCAGCCGGTCACAGCGCTAGTCGTAGTATTCGCGGCCCAGGTGGGTGATCAGCTCCTGGCCCCGCATCCAACGCAGCGTGTTCTTCAGCTTCGTCAACTGGATGAACAGGTCGTGCTCGGGGTAGAGGCCCGGCGGGGTGATGGGACTCTTGAAGTAAAACGAGAGCCATTCCTGAATGCCGCTCATTCCGGCCCGCTTCGCAAGGTCCAGGAACAGGGCCAGGTCGAGCACCAGCGGCGCCGCCAGGATGGAATCGCGGCACAGGAAGTTGATTTTGATTTGCATCGGGTAGCCCAGCCACCCGAAGATGTCCACGTTGTCCCAGCCTTCCTTGTTGTCGCCGCGCGGCGGGTAGTAGTTGATGCGAACCTGATGGAAGAAGTTCCCGTACAGGTCCGGATAGAGCTGCGGCTGCAGCATTTGGTCTAGTACCGACAGCTTGCTCTCCTCCTTGGTGCGGAACGACCCTGGGTCGTCCAGCACTTCGCCGTCACGGTTGCCCAGGATGTTGGTGGAAAACCAGCCGCTGAGTCCCAGCTGGCGGGACTTAAGCATCGGCGCCAATGCGGTCTTCATCAAGGTCTGGCCGGTCTTGAAGTCCTTGCCGCAAACGGGCACGCCATTTTGCCCGGCCAGCTTCAGCATCGCCGGCACGTCGTTGGTCAGGTTCGGTGCGCCATTGGCAAACGGGACACCCAGCTTCAGGGCCGCGTAGGCGTAAATCATGCTGGGGGCGATCTCCGGGTGGTTGGTCTTGAGGCCGCACTCGAACTTTTCCAGCGTGGAGTGCGTGTCGGAAGGGGTCCGGAAAGCCTCGGTGGACCCGCACCAGATCATGACCAGCCGCGCGGCGCCACTCTGCTCGCGAAACCGCCTGATGTCTTCCATCAGCATCTGGGCGGCATCCCACTTGGTGGCGGCTTTCTTGACGTTGGGCCCATCCAGCCGCTTGACGTATTGCTGGTCGAAGACCGCAGCCATGGGCTGGACCGCGGCCAGAAACGGTCGGAGCTTCTCCAGTAGAGTTGCGTCCAGCACGCCGCTGTTCGAGGCTGCCTGATAGCAGTCGTCCTCGTAAATGTCCCAGCCGCCGAACACCAGGTCGTTCAGCTCCGCCAGTGGGACAAAGTCGCGGATGGCCGGCACTCGGTTTTCCGTGCGCTTACCCAGCCGGATGGTTCCCATCTGGGTCAGCGACCCGATGGGTTTGGCGTAGGAACGCCGCACGGCCTCTACGCCAGCAATAAACGTGGTGGCCACGGCCCCCAGGCCGGGCATCAAAACCCCTAGCTTGCCTTGCGCCGGAGCTACGGGGCGGACCGCGCCGGAATTGGCTTCAGTGCTCACAATGGACTCCAAGTGCAAACCTGCACCCCCTATCATCGGCGAGTATCACCGGTTTGGGCAAGAGTTTTGATTCGCCCCCTGGGCCCTCCGCCGGCTGGCCGCGCCCCCGAGCGCACCATAGCCCGCCGCGCCCACTCTCCAGCTTGTAGCCTGCCTCACCGGTTTCCCTGTCAGCCCGGGCGGGCAGTGGGTAGAATGACGGCGACTTCGGCGCGGTAGACAAGCGCGCCGAGCACGAGGTGTAAAATGCAACCTTCTTTTGCGACAAAGACGGTCTTCTTCCACGCGCTGTCGGCGCTTCTGCTGCTGGGAGCCATGCACGCGGTGGCTGGACTACGACCGGGATGGGCCGAGGTGCGGGACCCGCTGCCGGTCCCCGACCTTCCCGGCTACAAAACACTGAAGGGTGACTTCCACATCCACACCGTTTTCTCCGATGGCCAGGTGTGGCCGACCGTGCGGGTCATCGAGGCCTGGCGCGACGGTCTGGATGTGATCGGGCTGACCGACCACGTCGACTCCCATATCCACGCCGGGGACGTAAAGGTGGACGGCACCCGCTCCGATGCCCTGGCTCGTCCCCTGGCCGACGAATTGGGACTGGTCCTGATCCAGGGCGTAGAAATCACCAAGACGCTGCCGCACGGGCCGACGCACTTCAACGCCCTGTTCGTCACCGACCCCAATGCCCTGAATGTACCCGACCTGTTCGAGGCACTCCGCCGGGCGCGCGCCCAGGACGCTTTCGTTTTCTGGAACCATCCCGAGTATGGCGTCGCAAAGCCGGAGTGGTTCCCGCCTATCGCGGCCGCCCACCAGGAAGAGCTGTTTCAGGGTATGGAACTGGTTAATGGGACGAATTTCTATGCTGGGGCCTATCCGTGGATTGAAGAGAAGAAACTAACGATTATCAGCACCAGTGACATCCACGATCCAATGCCGCCCCGCATCGTGCATGGGATCCGACCCATCACTCTGCTGTTTGTGCGCACGGCCGATGCTGCTGGCGTGCGCGAGGCGCTACTGGCCCGCCGCACGGTGGCCTGGATGGGTGGCCAGCTCTGGGGCGCGGAGCCGTTCCTGCGAGGGCTCTGGCAAGCCGCGGTGAAGGTGGAGAACCCTGAGCTAAGCTATCGCGGTCGCGGCACTCACCTGGCCCTCCGCATCCACAACAACTCCGCCATCCCCTTCCGTTTTCGCATCCGGCAGGCGCCTGCTTGGTTCTACGTCGACACCAAGCTGATTCCCGCCGGCACTTCGGTGCTGTTCCCGGGCATTTCTCGCGACGCACCCGAAGGCACCCATCGCTTCGAATTGGAGTTGGAAATCACCAACCTGCACCCCGGCCCGGGACGCAATCTGGTGGTGCGCATGCCTCTCAGTGTGAACGTCCCTCGGCAGTGAGACAGCGCGTCTTTGACCCTACTAGGCCCTACTAGGAATTGGGCAGCGCCTGCGGGGGCCGGGAGATCTGGCCCCGGTAGGCTTCGTCCAGAATGATCCTGTTCTTGACAATGGTTTCGCCGGTGGAGCGGTCTAGCTCGACCCGCGACTTCATGTAATCGCCCAGTGCCCGTACGACGGCGCCCTCCGCCTCGGCCAGATCGCGTTGCGCCTGGATGACCAGGAAGATCGTGGAGGCGCCGAACTGGAACTTCTTCTGCTCGGCGTCCAGAGTGCGCTGCTGCAGCTCCCGCGCCTTCCGGGCGGCGTCCAGGCGGGCGCGGTTCTGCTGCAAGCCAATCACCGCATTACGCACCTCGGCGCGCACCGTGTTCTCCAGTTGGCGCAGTCGCAATTGCGCCTGCCGCTCCTCGACCTGGGCCTGAGCGGCGTCGGCCTGCGCGGCCCGGTTCTTGAGGGGAATGCTGATCTGCAGCCCAAATGCGTAATCGGGGAAATCACCGCCGAACATCTGGTTCAGCGACGTGCCCAGGCCACCCACAAAGCTGGGAGAAATCTGGGGCGGCTCGGTCTGGCCAGGGCGGCGGAAGGTGGTGGGCTGCCCGGCAGTCCCGGTACCGCCCCAGTAGGCGAAGGCATCCAGCGTAGGAAGCATGCCGTTCCTCGCTGCCCGGATGGAGATTTCACGGTTGCGCAGGTCAATGCGGGATTGGGCCAACTCGGGCCGGGCTGACAAGGCCGTTCCGATCAAGTCCTGAACGGGCACCACCGGCTCAACCGGCGGAACAGTGATGCGATCGGTGGGCACAACGCGAGCTCCCCCCAGCACCGGATCGCTCAGGTCGCGCAGCACTACGTTCTTCAGCGAAGTTTCCAATTGCTGGGCCGTGGTCTGGGCCACGATCAGGTCCTGGCGGGTGCGCGCCACCTCCGCCTCGGCCCGCACGATCTCGATGGGGGCCAGGGTGCCAATCTCCACCTGGCGCTGGTTGTCCTTGTGCAGTTTCTCGGCCACCGCCACGAACCGCTCTTGCACTTTGACGTCCTCCAGGGCGCTAACCAGGTCCCAGTAGAGATTCTGGACCTGGGTCACCGTCAGAATGATCTGCTGTTTGAACACCAGGTCGCTGACCTCTCGGTTGTTCTTGGCGATGCGGATGTTGCGCGTGTTGGGGCCGAAGCCGAAGCCCTGCAACAGCCGCTGCGTGATCTGGAACTGGTAATTGGCATTGACCTGCGGGTTGATAGTCTCCACTAGGTTGGTCAGACGATTGTTGTTCCACGCCAGGCTCAGGGAGGTGCCGCTGTGGAAGGCCTGCTGGTAGGTGAAATTGGCCGTCCCGGTGTTGGTTTGCAACTGGTCAACGAGCAGGAACTGTGAGAAGAAGAAGCTTGTGACGGGGGTGGTGCGATGGTTGATGTTGAGGTTAGCGGTGATCACCGGATCGAAACTGCCGATGGGGGGCCCACCCCCCAACGCCGAAGTGACCAATCCCCCGGCGCCCTGGCCCACACCACCAGCAGCGGTTCCTGTACCCCCTTGGGCACCCGCGCCGCCGAAGCCGTCGCCACCGCCCACCTGGGAGGCCCCAGTCACTGCCGTGCGCACGCCCCGGGGTGAGGCGCCGGCCTTGGTGCGCAGAATATCCAGGTCAGCGATCTTCGGGTTGTAGCGCTGGATGGACACATCCAGGTTGTTTTCCAGCGCCAGAGAGATGGCGTCGCCCAGCGACAGAATCAGCTTGCCTTCCCGAAGCAGGTCCTGGACCCGCCCGGAGTTGCCCAGCACCGGCGCGGGTATCCCCATAGGCCGGTAAGGCGAAAGCAAATTAGGAAGGGAGGAGTAGCCCTTCGTATAATCCGGTTCCTGGGCCACTAACAGCAGCGGCTGCAGCAGCAACCCGGAGATCAGCATCACGACCCATGCTCTCTTCATAGACATGAACCTCTTCCTGTGTGTTTTAGCAGGCCTTGTGTCTGGTTTGGAAAGGACACCGTAGCCTTCCTAGTACAAAAGTGGACAGACGAACATTCCGCGATTTCAACAACTTGGCCGCAAACCCGCGCTTGCTCCCGCGGACCAAGGGCGAGCCTTTCATGCTAGCATCCACTCACTCACCTTGACAACGCAGAGTAGCTCGAATAGAAGCAATTACGTGTCAAACCCCGAACAAGTGCGGAAGTTGTTGGAGGAAACGGGCGCGCTGCTGGAGGGCCACTTCCTGCTGTCGTCAGGGCTGCACAGCTCGCACTACCTGCAATGCGCCCGCCTTTTGGAAGACCCCCAACGCTCCGAACACCTGGGCCGTACGCTGGCCGAGAAGTTTGCCGGCCAGCTGGTTGATCTGGTGGCCAGCCCGGCGGTGGGAGCGCTGATCATCGGCCACGAGGTGGCCCGCGCCGCTGGGGCGCGATTTATTTTTACCGAGCGCGACGCCAGCGGGCAGGCGGCCTTGCGCCGAGGCTTCCAGGTGAAGCCCGGCGAACGCGCGCTCGTGGTCGAGGACGTGGTCACCACCGGCGGTTCCACCCGCGAGGTGCTGGCGGCGCTGCGCGCCGGTGGCGCCGAAATCCGCGGTGTGGCAACCATTGTGGACCGAAGCGGCGGCCACAGTGATTTCGGCGTTCCTCTGGTCAGCCTCCTGCAATTGTCTCTCCCCACCTGGGCCTCGGACCAGTGCAACCTATGCCGCCAGGGGACTCCGCTGGAAAAGCCCGGCTCACGCCGCTAGCTGGGTGCTGAAAAACTCGGGAAACCGCTCGCTAATGGTCGCGGCTCTGAATCGGCTCGACTGATTCCCCAGCGGTTACCGAGCCGCGTGCGTAAGCAAGCGGTCCACAAAATCAGTTTTTCAGCACGCCGCTAGTGGTGAGTGAGGCACGCCGCTAGTGGTGAGTGAGGAATGACGAGTGCGGAGTGAAGGGTTGTGATTTAAAGTAACGCCAAAACGCCGTTTCCCTTTTCGCTTCGCACTCTTGACTCATCACCGTTCACTATCCACTGACTCTTGACATGCGTGCGATCAAGCTGACGCTGGCCTATGACGGGAGCGAGTTCCACGGCTGGCAAATCCAGCCGCGCGAGCCGACCATCCAGGCCACGCTGATGGAAGCAGTGGAACGGGTCATTGGCACACGCATGCCGGTAGATGCCAGCGGGCGCACCGACGCTGGTGTGCACGCGCTCGGGCAGGCAGCCAGTTTCCACACGCACTCCACCATTCCCGTGGCCAACCTGGCCAGAGCGCTCAACGGCAAGCTTCCCCACAGCATCCGGGTGCTGGCAGCCGAAGAAGCATCACCCGGCTTCCACGCCCGCTTCCAGGCGCGCTCCAAGACTTACCGCTTCCGCCTGTACCGCGGCGAGGTTTGCCCGCCCTATCTGTGGCGCTACGTGCACCACTTTCCCCACACGCTGGATGAAGCGGCGACGATAGCCGCGGCTCCCCTGTTTGAAGGCACCCACGACTTCACCGCAATGGCGTCTTCCGAAGGCCGCGGCGGGACGACCCCCGAGGATGTCCCTGAGGAATCCAAGATCCGGATCATCCATCAGTCCAGTCTCACGCGGGAAGCGGAGGAGTTGGTGTACACAGTGAGGGGCAGCGGCTTCCTTCACCACATGGTCCGAAACATGGTTGGCACGCTGCTGGAGGTCGGCAGGGGGCGGCTGGCTGCAGGGCAGATTCCCGACATTCTGGCTGCGCGCCGCCGCACCGGCGCCGGACCTACCCTGCCCGGCAAGGGCCTCTGGCTGGTTTCGGTGGAATACTAAGACAACGTCCCACTTCACTCGTAATTCGTAATTCGTCTCATGGACAATCCGCGCCTTGTTCCACCGCAAATTATGAGAGACTGAAGAAGCCACTGAAAAAACCATGGCCGCAGGCTTTGGCATGCCTCTGCTGCCATGGCACCCTGAAGGTTGCCTCACGGAACGAAAGGAGCGCCTGGATGGCCGTCAAACCCCGAACGACTGTTGAGAATCCTCCCGTTTCGGAATTGCTGACCACCCTGTCCAGCGGCCAGAAAGTGAAGCGCCGCACCCTGCGAATGCGTGCCTGCAACGAAAAGGACGCCAAGGACAAGCTCTGCTGCGGGCACTTGAAACGCTGGCGCGGCTTTGGCGACGAGGTCAAGAAAACATTTGGCGAGAATGCCGAAGTCTACCGCTGCGAACGTTGCAAGACGCTTTACCTGCCCCACACGTCGGAGGAACCCCGCACCGCCATCCTCTCCTTCTAGCGTCGCGTCCCAGAAATTCGCTACAAAAGTTCATGACCACTCGCTCACGCTCGTGGCTCGGAAGCGCGTTGAAGATACAGAGCCGCGCGCGTCAGCAGGCGGTCCCACAAGCACACAAACATAGGCAACGTTTTTCCGGGACACAACACTAGCACGCAGCTGAAGCGCCGCACCGCCTGGAAAGTCTGTGTCTCTGCGAGTCAAAAGTCTCTTTGGGTACGCTCCTGAAGAAGTCCCGGCGAATCGCTGTGTTACCATGAAGGACCATGCTGGCAAGCTCCACTGCCGCCCCGACAACCGAGACGATAGAGGCGCTGGCGTGCCGCACGACGGTAGCCCGAGCGCTGGAGCTGATTGCGGAAGAGGCGGACTGGATTACTGACCGGCATGTCGAATTCACCTCGATCCCGGCGCCCACCTTTGCGGAACAGGCTCGGGCCGATTACTTCTTCCAGCAATTCAGCAAACTGAAACTAGACCGCGTGCGGCGTGATGCTGCGGGCAATGTGTTGGGCGAACTGCGGGGCACCGCGCCGGCGCGGCAGCGGCACGTGCTGGTGCTGAGCGCCCACCTGGATACGGTATTCCGGCTATCGGATCGAATCGAGGTCCACCGCCACAACGGGCGCATCTACGGCCCAGGAATCACCGACAACGGCGCTGGTCTGGCCGCCTTGCTGGGCCTGGCGCGCGTCCTGTGCCGCGCGAACCTGCGCCTGCGCGATCATTTGCTGTTGGTGGCCAACGTTGGCGAGGAAGGAGAAGGCAATCTGCACGGCATGCGCCACTTGCTTGCGCAGAAAGAAATCTGCCGGCAAGCGCGTGCTGTTCTGGTGTTGGACGGGGCCAGCGTGGATCACATCACCACCTCCGGCCTGGGCAGCCAGCGCTTCCGCGTCACCGTTGAGGGCCCCGGCGGGCATAGCTGGAGTGACTTCGGCCTGGCAAACCCCATCTACGCCCTGGCATCAGCGGTGGCCCGCTTCGCCCAAATTTCCGTCCCCAAGCAGCCGCGCACTACCTTTAACGTCGGTGAAATCCAAGGAGGCACCAGCGTCAACTCGGTACCCTCATTCGCCTTCATCAAGGTGGACATCCGTTCCGGTTCGGTGGAAGAGATCCGGCGGCTGGCGGCCATTTTGGAACGCGTAGTCCGGGAGGCGGTGGAAGAGGAGAACCAGCGCGCGCAGGGTGGCAGGCTCACCTATCAGGTTCGGGATATTGGCGAACGCCCCGCGGCCGAGCTGCCGCAGAACGCTCGCATCCTGGAAACGGTGCGGGCAGTGGACCGCTATCTGGGGATCCCCTCGCGTGTCGAGCGCTCCTCTACCGATGCGAATATTCCATTGGCGCTGGGCATCGAAGCAGTTTCCCTGGGTGGGGGCGGCCAAGGGGGCGCGACCCACTCCCCGCAGGAATGGTACGACCCGGCTCGTCGCCAACTCGGGCTCGAGCGCATCCTGCTGGCTTTGTGCGCGCTGGCGGGGGTGGACAGCTAGCCGCCCTTCTCACCCTACACCCAATCTTGCGTCTGTTCCCTGCAGGAGAAATGTGTGGGAATTGCGTGGCGGCGAAACCATTGGCTTCCGTCGAGCATCTTTACTGGACGTGCGCACCCTGCCTTGTGAGGGCGGAAGCCTGATATGGCATCCGGCACCGCGAAGAAAAGGTGAGATGGCTATCATGAAAGGAATCAAGCTGTACCCGGCCGTGGTCGTGCTGGGCAGCGCTTTCCTGTTGATCGAGTCCGTCTTCTGGGCGAGCGAGCAGAAGCAGCCCCTGGAAGTTGCCGTGCGGATGATTCTGCTGCGCAGCTCCGAAGAGGCGCGGCAGGTTCTGGCGAACCTCCAGCGGGGGGAGGACTTTGCCGAGCTGGCGAAAAAGCACTCGATCGATTCCACCGGGCCGGCGGGCGGCTACCTGGGCAAAGTGAAGCTGTCGGATTTACGCCCCGAAATTCAGGAGGCCTTGAAGGGGCTGGCTGCAGGACAGGTGTCCGGGGTTGTCCAAACGTCGGGCGGCTACATGATCCTGAAGGTGCTTAAAGAGGAAGCGGAGAGCGCCGAAATCGAGGGCGCACAGCGCGCCCCGGAGCGCCGACTGACCACCGACGTCTCGGGAGCTGGAGAAGTTCAATACCTGTTTGACCGCATCCAGAAGCCAGTCGGTTGGGAACAGGATTTGCAAACCATCTGCGCGATCAAGATCATGGCGGTTCGCATCGGATTTCAAGAGTTGGAAAAATATTTGGCAGAGGCCAAGAACGGAAGCGCGAGGCACGTAGGCGACGCAGGACTCTTGGGTGTCTATCAGACGCTGGCTCAGCAGTGGGCACACCGTGGAGATTTAGATCAAACGATCAAGTATCTCCAAGCGGCGTACGAACAGGCTGTCGCCCGCGGCGACAAAGAGGTGCTGCTGGAATTGGAGGAAAAGCTGGGGATTGCCCACCTGCGATTGGCCGAGGTTGAGAACCTGGTACCCAGCGCACGCGTCAAGACCTGCATGTTTCCGATGCGTGGCGGGGCGCAGCCGGAGCAGATGGCCAATTGGGAGGCCGCCATCCGGCATTTTCTCAAGTTCCTGGAGCAGCAGCCGGAAGACCTGGAGGTGAGGTGGTTGCTGAACCTTGCCTCCATGGCCCTGGGCAGGTACCCTGACGCTGTTCCCAAGCAATACCGGATTCCTCTTGCGCCCTTTGAGTCCAAGGAAGACGTGGGCCGCTTTGTTGACGTGGCCCCTCTGGTGGGTGCCGACACTTTCAACTCGGCCGGCGGAGCGATTGTGGATGACCTGGACAATGACGGACTGCTGGACATTGTGACCAGCTCAATGGACCCTTGCGCGCCGATGCGCTACTTGCACAACAGCGGGACGGGAACCTTCACCGACCGAACCGCGCAGGCCGGGCTGGCCAATCAGCTCGGCGGGCTGAACATGGTCCCGGCCGACTACAACAATGACGGCTGCCTGGATATTCTGGTGCTCCGTGGCGCATGGGAACTCCCCATGCGCAACTCGCTACTGCGCAACAACTGCGACGGAACCTTCATCGACGTGACGCGCCCGAGCGGCCTGGCGGAGCCCGCCGCCACGCAAACCGCTGCCTGGGCCGACATTGATCTGGACGGCGACCTGGACCTGTTCGTGGGCAACGAGCACTCTCCCGGCCAGCTTTTCCTCAACCGGGGCGACGGGACCTTTGTGGACATTGCGCCCGCCGCCGGCGTGGACCGGGTCATGTTCACCAAAGCCGTCGTTGCGGGCGACTACGACAACGACGGCTACCCGGACTTCTACGTCTCAAACGTGTCTGCGGAGAACTTCCTCTACCACAACAACCGGGATTTAACGTTTACCGACATGGCCAAACCCTTGCGAGTGCAACAACCCATTGGCAGCTTTCCGGCCTGGTTCTTCGACTATGACAACGATGGCTGGCTGGACCTGTTCGTTTCCAGTACCTATGGCTCAATCGTGGACATCGTCGGCAGTTACTTGCAATTGCCGGTGGAGGTCGAGACGCTCAAGCTCTACAGGAACACAGGATCGGGCTTCCAGGATGTGACCAAGGAGGTTCGGCTGGACCGCGTGTTTAACCCCATGGGGGTCAATTTCGGCGACCTGGACAATGACGGATTTCTCGATTTCTACCTGGGGACCGGCAGTCCTTCTTACGCAGGGCTAGTTCCAAACGTGTTGTTTAGGAATCACGACGGGAAGTCTTTCGTGGATGTCACCGCTTCCTCGGGGACCGGCTGTCTTCATAAGGGGCACGGGGTGGCCTTCGCCGACATCGACAACGACGGCGATGAAGACATTTTTATTCAGATGGGCGGCATGGTGCCGGGCGACAGGCACGCGAACTTACTCTTCAGAAACCCCGGGCACGGCAATAACTGGATCAGTCTGCGGCTGGTGGGGGTGAAGACGAACCGCGGGGCCATCGGCGCTCGCATCAAGCTTGCCGTGCAGAGGCCCGAGGGTGGACGCCGCTTCATTCACCGCCTCGTCGGCAGCGGCGGATCGTTTGGCGCCTCCCCGCTGGAGCAGCACATCGGGCTGGGCAAGGCGGCCCGCATCGAAACCCTGGAAATCTGGTGGCCCACCAGCGACACGCGGCAGGTGTTCCACAACGTCGGGGTAAACCAGTTCCTGCAAATCAAGGAGTTGGAGAAAACATTCACGGCAGTCGAACGGCCCTCCTTCTCATTGGGAGAAGAGAGCCGGCACCCCACAAGGCGCGAACCCCCATTGCCTCCGTCTTCGAGAGTCGAACGAAAACCCTGAATGTGAAGATTTCTACTGCGACGAACACCGCTTCGACGCTCCACAAGCTTCTCATTCCGGCGGCACAGAGGGTGCGGAGCCAAACAGGCTATCTCGGCAAGCCCCCAGGGTCTCAGCGGTCGGTTTTGAAATAGCTTAACAGCTTCTAGAGCATAGTTTGTGGGTAAACGGCTGGCGTGGCCAGCTCGTCTTAAGCTACGGACAGAGAGGGATGGGTTTGTCTGCACTTGCTTGAGCTAAATGGCTGATTTTATTACCAGATACGCGAACGAGCGGGGCAAGGTGCTGGAGCAGATGGAGCGCGCTGACTCTGAGGAAGAGGTGCGGTCGCGCTACGCCCACCAGGGATTTTACGTCTTCTCGGTGCGACCGCGTGGAGCCTTTGTCCTAAGGAAGCCGAAGCGAGCTTCTACGGCGCGGGCCAGTGCCAAGCTGGAGCCGTTCCTGATCTTCAACCAACAGTTTGTCACGCTGATCCGCGCCGGGTTGCCCGTGTTGAAGGCGCTGGACTTGCTGTCGGGCCGCATTGGCTACGCTCCCCTGCGCGAGCGGATCCGGGACGTGCGCGAGCGCGTCCGCGGTGGCGCCCTGCTCTCGGAGGCGTTCGAAGCCCAGGGGGTTTTCCCTAAGATCTACCTCACCTCGCTGCTGGCCGGGGAAAAAGCGGGCAGCCTGGAGGAGGTGCTGGACCGCTACATCGCCTACACGCGCTTGGCCGTGTCGGTACGCAGGAAGCTGCTGGTTTCGCTGGTCTACCCGGCGCTGCTTTTGTTCCTGGTGACCGGACTGGTGACCTTCCTGACCATCTACGTAATCCCCAACTTCGCAGAGCTTTACGCGGGCATGGGAGCCCAGCTTCCCCCTATGACCCAGGTGCTGGTCGCCGTAGGGCTGGCCATCAAGAACTACCTGGTGGTGCTGGTGCTGGGAATCGTACTGCTGGGTGCGGCCATCTATTCCTGGTCCCGGTCAGCCAGTGGCGCGGCGCGCCTGGACGGGCTCAAGCTGAAGCTTCCACTGGCCGGTGAGATCTGGTTGAAGTACCAGGTGGCACAGTTCTGCCGGATGCTGTCCACCTTGCTTAGTGGCGGCATCCCACTGGTGGCGGCCCTGGAAACGGCGGCCGGCTCGTTCGGCTCGGCGCTGGTGCGTAGGTCGCTGGAAGTGGCCAGCCGGGCGGTGCGGGAGGGGCGCATACTGTCGGCCGGCCTGCGGGAGTCGGCACTTGTCCCCGACCTAGCCGTGGAAATGATCGAGGTGGGTGAATCCACCGGTGCGTTGCCCCAGATGCTGGCCAGCACCGCCGAATTCTACGAGGAGGATGTGCAGACCCGGCTGCAGGCCGCCCTGACGCTGGTCGAGCCGGCCATTCTCATCTTCATGGGGGTCCTGGTGGCGTTTGTGCTGGTCTCTCTCTATCTGCCCATCTTCTCGCTGGCGGAAAGGATCCAGACATGAGTGAACCGAAATACAGGAACGGAAACGGAAGCGAGCTGGCAACCAACGCGGCGGGCGAGGAGACCCGTGCTCGCGACCTGGCCACCCGCTACCGCTGCCCGTTCATCAACCTGGTGGAGCAGCCGATTGATCACGAGCTGCTGCGCAGCATTCCGGTGGACCTGATGTTCCGCTACCACTTCGTTCCGCTGCGCAGTCATAACCAGACGCTGGAGGTCGCCATCGCCGACCCCAGCCAGCTGATGCTGATTGATGAGGTCTCGCTGCTGCTCAACAAGAAGCTCAAGTTGCGCGTGGCGACGCTCAGCCAGATCAACGAGCTGCTGAAGAAGACCGAGCAGTCGCAGCGCGTGCTGGAGGAAGCCACGGAGGGATTCACCCTGGACGTGATCCATGAAGAAGAGGGCCAGGACGAAACACTCTCGATCGAGAAGCTGACGCGCGACAGCGACATCAGTCCGGTCATCCGCCTGGTGGATACCACCATCTTTACGGCGCTGGAACGGCGGGCCAGCGACATTCACATCGAGACGCGCGACAGCGAGGTGGCCATGAAGTACCGCATTGACGGCGTGCTGCACTACGCCATGCCGCCAATCGCCAAAGACTGGGCACCGACCATCATCTCCCGCATCAAGGTCATGTCGGAGCTGGATATCGCCGAGCGGCGCGTGCCCCAGGACGGGCGCTTCCGGGTGCGCTACAAGAACCGCTCGATTGACTTCCGCGTCTCCATCATGCCCTCCATCCACGGAGAGGACGCGGTGCTGCGGGTGCTGGACAAGGAGTCCATGAGCGAGCAGTTCCGCCAGCTCTCCCTGGACTCGGTGGGATTCCCCGAGCATGATCTGAAGAAGTTCCGGCGTTACATCCAGGAGCCTTACGGCATGGTGCTGGTGACCGGGCCGACCGGCAGCGGCAAGACCACCACCTTGTACGCGGCCCTGATGGAAATCAAGAACGACGAGGACAAGATCATCACCATCGAAGACCCGGTGGAGTATCAGATCAAGGGCATCACCCAGATTCCCGTGAATGAGAAAAAGGGGCTCACTTTCGCCCGCGGCTTGCGCTCGATCCTGCGCCACGATCCGGACAAGATCATGGTGGGGGAGATCCGCGACAACGAGACGGCCCAGATCGCCATTCAGTCCGCTCTGACCGGGCACCTGGTGTTCACCACCGTCCACGCCAACAATGTGGTGGACGTGCTGAGCCGCTTTCTGAACATGGGGGTGGAGGCGTACAACTTCGTCTCGGCTCTCAACTGCATCCTGGCCCAGCGACTGGTGCGCATCATCTGCGAGCAGTGCAGGCGCGCAGTTCATTATCCCGACTCATGCCTGGAGAAGTCGGGGCTGGACCCGAAGGTCTGGCGCGAGCGGTCTTTCTACGAAGGCGCTGGCTGTCTGGAATGTTCCGGAACTGGCTTCCGCGGGCGCACCGCTATCGTGGAGCTGCTGGACCTGTCGGACCGCATCCGCGAGATCATCCTAAACAAGCGCCCTGCCTCGGAGATCAAGCGAGCGGCGCGTGAGGAAGGCATGAACTTCCTGCGCGAAACAGCCCTGGCCAAGGTCCAGGCGGGGGTGACGACGCTGCGCGAAATCAACAAGGTGACGTTCATCGAGGGATAGTTTGATTGCGGATTTCGGATTGTGGCATTGGCCACAGAGACACAGAGCGCACAGAGCCGAAAAAGCTTTTTCTCTGTGCCTCTGTGGCTGAATCCGAAATGCGCGATTCGGAATCGTAATGACGAGCGCCTTCTCGGTCGCCAGAAACTTGTTCTACCGCCTCTGGGATGAACCGTTGCCCTCGCTGGCCGTGGAGTTTTCCTCGAGCGGGGTGGCGGCGGCATGCTGGACGCCAGGGGCGGGCACGGTAGATCAGTTCACGAGCGAGCCGCTGCCAGAAGGGGCGCTGCGGCCTTCACTGGTTCGCGAAAATGTGCTGAGTCCGGATGCGGTGCGTTCGGCGCTGGCGCAGGTGCTGGGGCGGATGAATCGGCGCAACGGCGGCAATCTGGCCGTGCTGCTGCCCGACGTCGCGGCACGCATCTCTCCGCTGACACTGGAGCAACTTCCAGCCCGGCGGGAAGAGGCTCAGGCGCTGCTTCGCTGGCGCCTGAAAAAGACGGTGCCGTTTGAGGTGGAACAGGCTTCCTTCGCTTACCAGCCAGTGGGTGATTCCTCTGAGGGACGAGAGGTGCTCGTAGCGGTGGCCCCGCGAGTTGTGGTGAGGCAGTACGAGATAGCGTTAGAGTCGTTGGGCTATCAGCCCGGCTTCGTCACCCTCTCGTCGCTGGCCGTGATCGGGCTCCTGCCTAGTGCCGGAGCCGGTGCCGGACGCGGCACCATGCTGCTTCGCAGCTCGGGGCGGCTGTCGACCATCCTGGTGACCGGCTCCGACAGGCTACGCATATTTCGCTCCTTTGAGCTGCCGGCCGAGGAGCAATCCCGTTCGCTAGAAGAAATTGTCGCTGACGCGTATAGCTCCGCCGTGTACTTTCAGGACACTTTCGGGGAAACGCTGGACCGAATCTACCTGGCCGGGTTTGGCGGGCAAACGCCGCAGTTGCAGGAATTGATCGCGCAGGAACTCGACGTTCGAGCGCAACCCCTGCTGGTGCCGGGAGTGCGCAGCGAAGACAATGACTTCCTCGGGCTCCAGGGGATGATCGCCGAGCAGGCCAAAGCATGATTGCGGAGACATTAGGCACAGAGCACACACAGCCGGAAAAGCTTTTTCTCTGTGCTCTCCGTGTCTCTGTGGCTGGCGCCGAAATCTGAAATCCGGAATTGGGAATCGGCATGCGCATTGAACTGAACCTGGCGAGCCGCCCCGTCGAGAACCTGCGGCGGTTTTACGTGCTGGCGGGGACTGGCGTGGTGCTGTTGGCCCTGCTGGCCACCGCCCAAGCGACCATTTTCTTCCGCGACTGGTGGAGCGGGCGCGAGGTCAGCCAACAAACCGAGCGACTGCGTGCCGAGGTGCGTCGCCTGGAAGCCGAACAAGAAAAGTTCGAGCAGCAACTCAAGGAGCCGCAAGCTCAGGAGGTCATGGATCGCTCCCATTTTCTCAACGCGCTGATCTTGCGCAAGAGCGTCTCCTGGACGCAAATTCTCATGGATTTGGAGGAGCTGGTTCCGGACCGCGTGCTGGTGGTTTCCATCCGGCCGGAGATCGTGGAGCGCAGTCAGGTGCGCCTGGAGATGTTGGTCGCTGGCGAGTCCATGGGTCAGTTGCTGGAGTTCTTGCGGCGCATTGAAAGCTCCGCCAAGTTTGGCACGCCGGTCCTCAGCCAGGAAGTGCCGGCGCAGGACGCCACCCGGGACCCCAGCATCAAGCTGGGATTAAGCGTGCTCTATGGCCAAAAATAATCAGCCCAACCGGGCCGCGGAAAGGGCCGCGGAAAGGCCGGTTTCCCGGCATCTCGTCTGGCGGCGCCTCCTGCAGGGCCTGCTGGCAGGGCTGCTGGCGGTGAATATCTTGTTCTTCTCTCTGGCCCTGAAGCCGGGGGGGCAGCGTGCCCGCGAACAGGCCGAAGTGTTCCGAGAGCTTGGCCAGGACCTGGAGTCCCGCCGTGAAACGGTGAAACGGTTGCGCAACATCGCTGCCAACCTGGGCCAAGCTCGCACCCAGGGTCTCGAGTTCCACCGGGACAAGTTTCTGCCCAAGCCGACCGGATTCTCCATTCTCATGGAGGAAGTGGACAAGCTGGCGCGGGCGAACCGGGTGCGCAAGAGCACCGTGACCTATTCGCTGAGCGACGTGCAGGGGCAGCCCGACCTGAACGAAGTGCACGTGACGACGGTGTTGGAGGGTGACTATGCCAACATCGTGGAGTTTGTGAATCAGGTGGAGCGGTCGCCCCAGTTTATGATCATCGACAACATCGGCCTGGCCGGCGGCGGCAACACCAGGGCGAAGCCGGGCGCCAGCAAGGCCAGCCCGGTGCGGCTTTCGTTGCGTCTGGTGACGTTCTTCCGGGTGTAGCGGACAACAGGTAAGGCCAAACTAGGTAAGAAAAGCCAATGGCTCTTTCGTTTCGCCTCCAAGACGGCAAGCGCTGGATCGCAGCAGCGGTGCTGCTGGGCTTTGCGGCCTTCCTGCTGTATCGCGCCTTCTCTCCCTCAGCCCAGCAGGCTGCCAGCCGCGCTAGGAGCGTCGGGCCGGCAGCGGAGAACCGCTCGCGAGCCCGGGCACGTGCTTCCATCTCGGGGGCATACGACCCTGCGCTGCGATTCGACCTGTTGGCTAAGGTGCAGGGCATCACCTACCAGGGGACCGAGCGCAACATCTTCCAGTACCATACGCGCGCGGCTCCGATACCGAAGTCGACAGCCAAACCTGGCACCAAGTCGGCTCTCAAGCGTTCCGGAGAGGCGCCCGCTCCACCTATTCCCCTGAAGTATTACGGGTACGCTCACAAGCCCGACGAAACCGCCAAAAAGGCCTTCTTCCTGGATGCAGAGGAAATTTTCATCGCCACCGAGGGCGAGATTGTCAACAAGAGGTATAAGATACTAAAGATAGGGGTGAACACGGTTGAGGTGGAAGACCTGGTGACGAAGAGCAAGCAAACTCTGCCCCTGCAGGAAACCTGATGAGCGGGTCGAAAGTAGGTTCAAAGTCCAAGGTCGAAGAGCTCCACCTCCTATTGCGACCGCCCCGCACCCCAGCCTCCACAGCGGGCAATCAAGCCAAAGCGGGCAATCAAGCCAAAGCGGGCAATCAAGAAGGCTGGGCGTTGCTCACCCTGATCTTTTTCTCCGCGATGCTGGCGATTTCACTGGCGTCCGTACTGCCGCGGGCGGCCATGGAAGCGCGCCGGGAAAGGGAAGCGGACTTGATCCACCGTGGCCGGCAGTATCAGCGGGCCATCCAGCTCTATTACCGAAAGTTCCGCCGCTATCCCGCCAAGATGGAGGAGCTGGAAAACACGAATCGCATCCGTTTTCTGCGGCGGCGCTTCACGGATCCGATTGCGGGAAGCGAGGAGTGGCGCCTCATCCACATCAGCCAGCAGGGCCTGTTGACTGATTCGGTGCTGCAGCAGGCCGCTGGAGCCGCCACCGCTGCGGTTCCGGGCGTGACTCCGGGCGTGCCCGGTGCTCTGCCGGGAACGCAAAACTGGTCACAACAGCCGGGGCGCAGCTCTCAGCCCACTTCTGGTTTCGGGCAGACTTCCCGCTTTGGACAGCCGTCGCATCCCGCTGCCCGGCCAGGACAGGTGCCGCAACAAGGCGGTTTCGGCCAGCCGGCAGGTCTTGGGCAGCGGGCGGTACAGGCAGGCCCCACACCTACCGGCTTCCGGCTGCCAGGACAGTCGGTGCCCGTGTCACCCGGAACGATGACCATCCCAGGGCTTCCGGCCGGGGTGCAGCCCAGGCAACAGCCGGGGCAAACAGCTTTTCAAACGCCACTCGTGGGGCAGCCATCGAGACCAGGCCAGCAGTCGGGCTTCGGCCAGCCGACCCAACCCGGTCGACCCCAGGGGATGGGTAGGGTTGTGATTCCCGGACTCCCCGCCGGAGTGCAGATCGGCATTCCCCCCGGGGCGGCGTCCGGTGCGCCTGCTGGGGGCACGGCGCGTGGAATGTCGCCCTGGACAGGCTTGGGCGCTAGCGTCGGGATGACCACCACGGGCTTCGTCCCCCTTGCTGGAAATCCCACGGGCTCCGGCACGGCTCCCGGCCAGCCTACTGCTTTAGGCGGTCAGCAGTTTGGGGGCGGCATCGCTGGCGTGGCCAGCACCAAGGAAGCGCCTTCGATGAAGATCTACAACGGCCGCGAAAAATATAACGAATGGGAATTCGTCTACGATTTTCGCCGCGACCCGACGATGCTGGGCCGCCAGGTCCAGGGCGCACCCGTCCAGCCGGGCGCCTTGGTGGGCCAACCCCAACAGCCGGGCCGCCCAGGCCAGCCGCAACCCCGTGGGTTCGGGCAACCGCAGCAGGGTGGCTTCGGCGGGCCTCAACCCGGCCGGCAGCCAAGAAGGCCCGGCCAACTGCAGCCAGGCCAGTCGGGCAGGCCCCAACCTGGCCGGCGCGGTCAACCGCAGTCAAGAAGGCCCGGCCAGCCACAGCCCGGCGGTATCGGCGCGCGGCCGCCGAATCTATTCGGGCGCCGCTGAGACAAAGCGTCTGAGGCGGCTTCCTCCTCCAGACCTCACACTGCCGCATCAAACCCGTCGTACTTAGAGAAAAGCTAGGCCCAGGGAAAAGCTGGGGGAATTCTCCACCGACCCTGGAATCGCCAGATGGATTCTCAGGAGCCTCGCGAGAAAGTCCGCTTGACAATTGTGCTTGACAGGGACGGACATATATGACCTATAGTCATATATGTCCATCAGTCATATTTCATCCACGGGGATGCCAGCTCGCTCCCAAGTCGCCCGGCGAGCCCCACCTAACCGCCGTGAACGGCGGCGGACCGCCACGCGTGAACGCATCTTTCGCGCCGCCTTGCGCCTTTTCGCGGCGCGGGGAGTTTTTGCCACCACCGTCCAGGAGATTACTGAAGCGGCTGATGTCGGCAAGGGCACCTTCTTCAACTACTTCCCCAGCAAGGAGCACTTGTTGGCGGCCTTCGGCGAGATGCAGGTGGCCAAGGTGCGAGCTGCGGCAGCCGAGGCCCGCTGCGGACAGAAACACTCCCGCGAACTGCTCCGTCGTTTGATCCACGACCTGGCAGAGGAGCCTGGCCGCAGCCAGGCGCTGGTGCGCAGCCTGCTGGCGGCCAACATGGGCAGCGAGCCGGTTCGCCACCTGATGCGCCACAACCTGGGCCGCGGGCGGAAACTGCTGGGGCGGCTCATTGCCCGGGGACAGCTGCGGGGCGAGGTACGCCGCGACCGCAAGCCGATCGAACTTGCACGTTACTTCCAGCAAAGCTTCTTTGGTGCGCTACTGCTGTGGACGCTTCATCCTCCCTCGCCTTTGGAGGCGTGGTTGAACACGACCTTTGAGCTGCTTTGGGCGGGGATAGATGCCCGGCAGGGCAGGGCAGGTACGAGAGCAGGCAAGGAGAGACTCGCGTGAAGAATCATCTTCGGTTGCCGGTCCATTGGGGTTTTTATCACTGGAGTTGGCACTGGAATTGGATTGCCCTCTTCCTTTCCCTGACTGTTGTCCCCGTGGTTGCTTACGGGCAAAGCCGTCCAGGGGAGCCTCGATCGCGTTTAACCGGCCCCGCCGGGCGCCTCCTGCGCCTCAGCTTGGGACAGGCGGTCGAGATCGCTCTCCAGCCGGAAGGAAACGCTCGCATCCAAATGGCCGAGCAGCTGATTCGGCAAGCGCAGGCGCGCTCGGCTCAAACGCGGGCCGCGCTGCTGCCCGATTTGTCGGGATCGGTCGCCCGGCAGAGCCAGACACGTAATCTGGAGGCGCTGGGAATCCAGGTGCGGACGCCGATTCCCGGCGTTGTCATTCCGAGGTTCGTGGGGCCCTTCAGCACGTTTGATGCGCGCGCCTTCGTGAGCCAGAAGATATTCGACCTTGCCGCCATCCGGCGCTTCCAGGCCTCTCGGACCGCCGTCCGGGTAGCCCGCGCCGAAGACGAGTCAACCCGGGACCAGGTGAGCCAACAGGTGGGGCGCACTTATCTAGCCGCTATGCGGGCGGAAGCTTCGCTGGAAACGGCACGGGCGAATCTGGCGCTGGGTGAAGCGTTGCTCCGGCTCGCGGTGAATCAGAAGGCCGCCGGCACCGGGACGGGAATTGAGGTGACCAGTTGGGGATGCTGACTTCCTTCCTGCCCGCCTTCCTGCTCTCCGGCTTTGTCTACGCCATCGAGAACATGCCGGCGGTGATTCAGCTGGTGACCTACATCTTTCCGGCCAGGTACTTCGTCACCATCCTGAAGGGGATTTATCTGAAGGGTGTTGGGCTGGAGGTGTTGTTCCTGGAAGTCGGACTGCTGATCGTATATGCGGCGATTATCTTTGCCGTCGCTACAAAGAAGGTGAAACAGAAGTTGGCCTGACGGCGATGTGGGAGCGTATCCGGGAAATCGTTCGCAAAGAGCTGCGCCAGACGCTGCGGGAGCCACGCATGCGGGTTGTCTTGTTCATCCCGCCCCTGATCCAGTTGATCATCTTCGGCTACGCGGTCAATCTGGACGTGGAGACCAGCCGCCTTGCCTGGATGGACCGGGATCGGACTCCGGCCAGCCGCGAGTTGTACGAGGCCTTTGCCGGCTCGGGGCGGTTCCAGATGGTGGCCACACCTTCCCGCGAGAGCGAAGTCGAGGACTTGTTGGATCACGGCCGCGTGCATGCCGTAGTCCGCGTGCTTCCCGGGTTCGGCCGCGACATCGCTCGCGGCAAGACCGCCGGAGTTCAGGTCCTGCTGGACGGC
>JAKZXP010000043.1:0-3996 GCA_047514915.1 Terriglobia bacterium | reverse complement strand
GTGGTCCAGTAACTGCCCCTCGGTGCCGCCGCTGTACGCGTGAGAAACAAACAGGTCGCCGATCAGTCCTTTGTGGTCCTCGTAGACGAAGAACGAGTAGCCGACAGGGCGGCCCTGCTCCAGCGCCGCGTAACCGGTTAGGGCGCGGGCGTCCAGAAACCGGCGGACCAGGTCGACCGAACTCGAATAATCCCAGCGCAGTTGCTCGTGCCACAAGCGGCTTTCTTCTTGCAGCAGAGCTTCCAGGTCGCGCGACCGTATTTGCCGCAGATCCAGGATCTCCATCCAGGTGCGCCTTCACTCGCTGACGAATATCTTACTCCTTCCCTCTAAGACACGCTACTGGACCAACCGGTTGCGCTCGGCGTAAGCCGGGCATGGGCAACTCCGCGTGCGAGCGCGCCGACCCTGCGCCACGTACAACTGCTGCAGGACTATGCTAGGGTGAGTCCATGAACACCTACTACCATCCGGACGACCTGGCCAAGTTCCCTTCTATCGGGCAAAACGCAGGCGAGCTGTGGGACAAATTCAGCCAGTGGTATGGGGCGGTATTCGCCGAAGGTGCGCTGTCGGAACGGGAGAAGGCGCTGATTGCCCTGGCAGTGGCCCACACAGTGCAGTGTCCCTACTGCATTGACGCCTACACCCAAACCTGCCTAGAGAAGGGTTCCAACCTGGAGCAGATGACCGAGGCGGTGCACGTGGCGGCCGCCATCCGCGGCGGCTCCTCGCTGGTGCACGGCGTGCAGATGCGCAACGTGGTCGACAAGCTGAGCATGTAGTATTGCAAAACAGCCCCTCGAAGCCGTCATCCCGAGCGGAGCGAGGGAACTGCTGTTCGCGCCTGGCAAAAGCAGATTCCTCGTTGCGCTCGGAATGACAAGTGGCCGGCTTCCTGATTTCCAGGACGTATCCCGCCGGAGCCCCCCGTCGCATTGCACGATCGATCCTTCAAGAATTTGGCTCCAGCGGGCGCTACGGCTTCGGAGGGAGCGGGAATTGGCGGCGCGCCAGGGTCAGCGCTTCGTCCTTGCTCTTCACTTCGCCCTCCAGTTGGGCGTCCTCAACCGCCCGCAGAATTTCCTTGAAGCGCGGTCCCGGCTGATATCCCAACGCAATCAGGTCATCGCCGGTGACCAGCGGCCGGGGACGAATTTCCTCCGGGGGCGTTGCGGCCAGCTGCTGCCGGACGAATTCCCAATTTTCCAGGTTGCGATGGCTGCTGAGGCAATCCAGCCGGTGCAGCTCCAGGTGTTCCTCGAAGCGCTCCATCTGGAGAAAGCGCTTCAACTTTGCAGGCCGCATCTGCACCACGTCCTTGAACCGCAAGTGGTGTTCGACCAGCGCCACCACCTGTTCGGTGTCCCGCCGAGAGAGGCGGAGCCGGTCGCAAATGCGCTCCGTCATCCGCGCCCCTACCGGTGCGTGGTTGTCGAAGCGGATCCGTTCGGCCAGCCGGAAGGTGGGCGGCTTGCCCACGTCGTGCAGCAGCACGCCCAGGGCCAGCGTGGGCGCCAGTGTGGGCGTAGGACTGGCCAGCTTTTCCAGCATCAGCAGCGTGTGCGTCCAGACGTCGCCTTCGGGATGGAACTCGGGCGGCTGCTCCACCCCTTTCATAGCTGCTACTTCAGGCAGCAGGTCGGCCAGCAGGCCGCTCTCATCCAGCAGCTCGAAGCCACGGCGGGCGCCGCCCTCGGTGAGAATCTTCAGCAACTCGTCGCGGACGCGCTCCCGGCTCACTTGCGCAATGGCCGCGTGGGAACCGCAGACGGCATCCCACGTTGCGCCCTCGATACGGAAGCCGAAGCGAGCGGCAAAGCGGACGGCGCGCAGCATGCGCAGCCGGTCTTCGCTGAAGCGGTCGCCAGGGTCGCCGATGGTGCGGATGAGGCCAGCGCGCAGGTCGGCTTCGCCGCTCACGTAATCCAGCAGCCGGTGTTGCTCCGGAGCAGCGGGCAGCGGATCGTAGAGCAGGCCGTTGATAGTGAAGTCGCGCCGCAGCACGTCTTCGCGCGGGTCGCGCGTATAGCTGACCTGCTGCGGATGCCGGCCGTCCGGGTACGGCCCGTCGTTGCGGAAGGTGGCCACAGCGATCTGCTGGTTGTCCTCCACCACCAATACCACCCCGAACTGCGCCCCGACGGCCAGCGTGCGCGGGAACAGGCCGAGCACCACCTCGGGTGTCGCGTCGGTGGCCACGTCGTAGTCGGCCGGCTCACGCTCGAGCAACAGGTCGCGCACACAGCCGCCGACAAAGTAAGCCTGATAGCCCCGCTCACGCAGATGTTGAACTACGCCGACGGCTCGTTCGCGGCGCGTGGTCAAGGGTGGAGTCACAGACGGAGGTGTCACGGAGATTCTGAGCGGGAGCGCTTCCTGCCTGGCAGGCCGCCCGCCAACTGGACGGCATCGAAGCCGAAGCGATCACGCACCCGGTCGGCTGCTTCCAGCACCTGCTCCCATTTCCGCCGCCGATCCGCATCCAGCAAGCTCATTTGCCCCGGGCGATGGTCCAGGGCGCTGGCCTGCACCCCGAGCAGCCGCACCGGCCGCCCGTTCCAGGCGGAGCGGAACAGATCCGCAACGGTGCGAAACAACTCGCCGTCCAGGTCGGTGGCTTGCGGCAGGGTGCGCGCCCGGGTCAGGGTGCGAAAATCGGAGTAGCGCAGTTTCAGCGTAACGGTCCGGGCGAAGAAGCGATTTCCCCGCAGGCGGTGGCCAACCATCTGCGAAAGCTCGGAGATGGTTGCCAGCAGCCGCTCGCGGTCGGCGGTATCCTCCGAGAAGGTCGTCTCATGGCCGATGGACTTGGCATCTTCCAATTCGCCAACCTCACCCTCAAACCAGCCGCCGGCATCCTGACCGGACGACTGGCGGAACAGCGCGGCTCCATGCTTGCCCAAAACTTCCTCCAGTAACTCGGCGCCGGCCCGAGCCACATCGGCCACCGTAGCCAGTCCTAGTTGCCGCAAGCGCTTCTCGGTCACCTTGCCGACACCGGGAATTTTGCGCACCGGCAAGGGAGCCAGAAAACACGCCTCTTTCCCTGGATGGATCGCCAACAGCCCCTTGGGCTTCGCCAGCTCGGAGGCGACTTTGGCCACTAGGCGCGACGTGGCCACCCCAATCGAGCAAGGGAGCCGGGTCTCGCGCCACACCTGCTGGTGCAACTTTGCCGCAGCTTCGAGCGGCGGCCCCCAGAGGCGCTCGCTCCCGCTCAGGTCCAGATAGGCTTCGTCAATGGAGACCATCTCCACCCGCGGCGAGAAGGTTTGGAAGATGCGTTGGATCTTCTCGGAAGCCTCTCTGTAGCGCTCCGGGTGCCCGGGAAGAAAAGTCGCCTGCGGACAGAGTCGAAAGGCGCGCGCCAGCGGCATTGCCGAATGGATGCCGTAGGGGCGCGCGGCGTAGGAGGCGGCCGCCACCACGCCACGCGGCGCCGTCCAGCGGCGGTTACGCCACACCAGTTCGCCACCCACGACCACCGCCTTGCCTTTCAGGCTGGGGTCGAACAGTTCCTCCACCGAGACGAAGAAGGCGTCCATGTCCACGTGGAGAATGGTACGCGGAGACAGACCGGTTACGGCTGGCATGGTTCACCTCGCCCGGCGCGCGGAGATGACTCGGAGGTTTCCAGCCAGATCCTGTTCAAACTGGACTTCGTCCCACTCCGTGCTCAGCAGCGAGCCGACGGCGTCGGCCATATTATAGCCCAGCTCAAAAACAGCCCAGCCGCCGGGCCGCAGCACGCGGGCCGCTTCGGGAAGTAAGACGGCGTAGATTTCCAGGCCCGAAGGCCCGGCGAACACCGCATGGCGTGGCTCGAAATCGCGGACTTCGCGTTGCAGCGCTTCCGCCTGGTCCAGCGGAATGTAGGGCGGGTTGGACATCACCAAGTCAGCCCCGGCGGTGCCGATGGCGCTGAGCCAATCGCAGCGGCAAAACTTTACCTGGCGAGCGCCCAGACGGGAGGCGTTCCCGGCAGCCACAGCC
>JAKZXP010000042.1:0-4575 GCA_047514915.1 Terriglobia bacterium | reverse complement strand
CTTGGGACTGGCTTTCCAACACGTTTCGATGATCCACCTCTCAACGCCCAACCTCCCAAAAAGTTTGGTTCCGGTTGAGTCGACAGAGCAGCCTGGTGTGCGTTCTTGGTCGAAGGGGAAGGGCAAATCGGAAATTCCGGTCTAAAGCACCCACATTCTAAAGCAAGAGATGCCTCTGTCCTCAGGCAAACCCATAGGCCCGGCATTGCCTAAAAAGTATACAAATTACCAGCGTCGGTCAATAGCCCTTTCCTGCCCCGGCCCCCTGTCCTGCGGTAGGGGTACGGAGCAACCTGAAGCGGTCGCGGGCTCGCCACCTGTGACCACA
Source organism: Terriglobia bacterium (assembly GCA_047514915.1). Taxonomy (GTDB): domain Bacteria; phylum Acidobacteriota; class Terriglobia; order JAJPHL01; family JAPKYU01; genus CBDBKE01. The sequence goes on along the minus strand of JAKZXP010000042.1, from coordinate 4,247 downwards.
GTTGTAGTATTCTAGCCTCTATCGCTATGGGTACGCAGAACCGGCGGAAGAGGTTCTTCATCACTGTGGGTTCGGTGGTGGCCATCCTGGCGGCCTTCATCTTCGGTCTGGTCTCGCTGAACATTCCCTTTGATTTTATCCGCCCCGCCGACAGCCAGACGGCCATCCTGCTGTTTGTGCTCTCGATGCTGGTCTCGCTGGCGTTCGTGGTCTTCGGCTTCATCCTGGCCCGCAGCATCGTGAAGTTGTACATCGAGCGCCGGGCAGGAGTTCTCGGCTCCAAGTTCAAGTTCAAGCTGGTCGCCGGGGCGCTGGCGCTGTCGCTTCTCCCGGTGGTGTTCCTATTCTACTCCTCCTATGTCTTGATGAACCGCACCGTGGACAAGTGGTTCAGGCAGCCTTTTGAGAAGGTCGCTCGGGACACGGGAGAAATTGTCTCGCAGTTCTCCGAGTATGCTTCGCGAAAAACCATCGCGGACGCGCGCAGCACCGCCGCAGCGCTGTCGGTGGCTTCAGCCGCGACGGAACGCCCCCCGGCCAGCGAGCGGGCGTTGGCCGAGGCGGCTCGCCTACATGGAGTGGACTACTTGGTCTGGATCACCCCGGAAGGCCGACTGGGAGCGCGCTTCCCCGCCGCCGGACCAGATCTGTTGCCCCTTGTGGGGCCTGTTAACCGCTCGGGCGCGGGGTCTTTCAGTCGGCTGGCGGATGTCGAGGGGACCAAATTAGCCGTCGCCGTTGTGCCGATGGAACCCGGGGATGGCTGGCTGATCGCTGCAAACCGCCTGCCCGACACGGTTTCCCAGAAGCTGGAGGAAATGGAGCGGGAGTTCAGGATTTACCAGAGGCTCCATCCGGAGTTTAAAGACCTGCGCAAAGTCTATATCTACATCCTGGCGCTGGTGACCGTGATCATCCTATTCATCACCACGTGGGGAGCGCTGTTCCTGTCCAAGCAGGTAACTGTCCCCATCCAAAGCCTGGCCAAGGCCACTCAGGAATTGTCCCTGGGCCACCTGGATCACCGTGTCCAAACCGAGGCTGTCGACGAGCTGGCTGTGCTGGTGGAATCGTTCAACCAGATGACGGGGCAGTTGGAGGCCAACCGACGGCAGTTGGAGGCTTCGCGTTCGGAACAGGAACGGGCCAACGCAGAACTGGATCAACGCCGTCGCTCGACCGAGACCATCCTGGAAAGCATTCCGACCGGGGTCGTTTCCCTGTCTCCCAGCCGAGAGGTGCTGAAGATCAACCCCGCGGTGGAAAGGCTGCTGGGGTCCGCGCATGCGCGGGCCGCGCGCCAGCTGGGAGACTTGTTCCCCACCGAGCCGCTGCGCGAACTGGAACACCTCTTGAAGCGCTCGGACCGGTTGGGGAATGCTACCAGCCAGTTCGAGCTGGCTACGGCCAATGGTACACGGAACGTGGCTATTACTGCCTCAGCGCTGCAGCACCCTTCTTCCCACCCCCGGGGCCGCGAGCAGAACCTCGGCCACATCCTGGTTCTCGAAGACATGAGCGATCTGTTGCACGCCCAGCAGGCCGCGGCTTGGCGCGAGGTGGCCCGGCGCATCGCTCACGAGATCAAGAACCCGCTGACGCCCATCGCGCTGTCGGCCGAGCGCATCCGGCGGCACGTGGAACGTGCCCAGACCGGGCCGTCCTGGGGCGAGCGCGGCGAGGAGACCCTGCGAGTCCTGAGCGAATGTTCGGGATTGATCGACCGGGAAGTGGCCACGCTGAAGGGCCTGGTGGACGAGTTCGCGCAGTTGGCCCGTTTCCCCGCCGTGCGGCTGGTTCCTTCGGACCTGAACGCGGTGGTCGAGAACGCCATTGTGGTGTTCGATGGACGGCTGGACGGAATCCGTGTAAAACTCGACCTCTGCCCTGATCTGCCGCCGGTAGATCTGGATCCGGATCAGTTCAAGCGGGTCATCATCAATCTGGTGGACAACGCTGCCGAGGCAATGGAAGACTCTCTGGTGCGCGAATTGCGGATCTCTACGGCAGACCTGCGCGGGGAAGCCGTAGAGGTCACTCTTGCCGACACCGGCCACGGGGTCGGTCCCGAACTGAAGGAGAAATTGTTCCTCCCCTATTTCTCTACCAAAGAGCGGGGCACGGGACTGGGGCTGGCCATCGTCAACCGGATCATTACCGATCACAATGGCTCCATCCGCGTGGAAGAAAATCGGCCGGTTGGCAGCCGCTTTATAATTGAACTGCCCGTGTAAGGTTGCCCGGTGACCTGCCAGGCAGACCCGTAGAATCAGCTCCTGTGGGCACGAAGAAAAGAATCCTCATTGTAGACGACGAGGAGGGTATCCGGCTGTCCCTGGCCGGCGTCCTCCAGGACGAGGGTTACGCCGTCGAGGCCGTCGCGTCCGGGGAAGCCTGCCTCACCTTGTTACGCCGGAAGCCGTTTCACCTGGTGATGTTGGACGTGTGGCTGTCGGAGCAGGAGCCAGGACACGGGCCAGCACACGGGCCAGAACACGTGATGGATGGGCTGGAAACGCTCGAGCAGCTAAGGCAACTGGAGGATGCACCCGCCGTGCTGATGATCTCCGGTCACGGCACCGTCGAGACGGCGGTTCGGGCCACCAAGCTGGGCGCCTTCGACTTCATTGAAAAGCCGCTGTCGTTGGAGAAAACACTGCTGGCGGTGAAACACGCGCTGGACCAGCACTCGCTGGCCGAGGAAAATGTGCGGTTGCGCCGGGAGCTGGAATCGCGCCACCAGATCATCGGAGAAAGCGTGCCGGTCAAGGCATTGCGGCAGCAACTGGCGCTGATGGCTCCCACCAACGGCAGGGTGCTGATCTACGGGGAAAGCGGCACCGGCAAGGAACTGGTGGCCCACGCCATCCACGCCCTCAGCCACAGGGCTCGCGAGCCTTTCGTGGAAGTGAACTGCGCGGCCATCCCTGAGGAACTGATCGAAAGCGAGCTGTTCGGGCATCGGAAGGGTTCCTTCACGGGGGCCGTGGAGGACAAGACGGGCAAATTCCAGAAGGCCGACGGCGGCACGTTGTTTCTGGATGAGGTCGGGGACATGAGCCTGAAGACGCAATCCAAGGTGTTGCGCGCGCTGGAAGAGCAACGCTTCCAGCCGCTGGGCTCCCCCGACACGGTCACCGTGGACGTGCGCGTGGTCGCCGCCACCAACAAGGAGCTAGAGGAGGAAATCGCCCGGGGAAACTTCCGTGAGGACCTTTTCTACCGGCTCAACGTGATCCCGGTGCACCTGCCACCGTTGCGGGACCGGCGAGAAGACATCGGATTGCTGGCAGAGCATTTCCTGCGCGAGCTCGTGGCGGCCTACGGTCGCAAACGGAAGCAGCTGGCTGCCGACGCGCTGGCGGCGCTGGAGCGCTACTTGTGGCCGGGGAACGTCCGCGAGCTGAAAAACCTGATCGAACGGGTGGTCATCATGAACACGCAGGAACGCATTGAGCGCCGGCACTTGCCGCCGCTTTTGTTCAGACAACCGCGAAGCGCCGACGGCCGCGCACCGCGCACCAGTGACTTCTCCACCCTCCAGGAGGCCCGCGCCGCCTACGAACGAGAATTCATCTTGAAGAAACTGGAAGAGAACCAGGGCAACATGAGCCGCACGGCCGAAGCGCTCGGTCTGGAGCGCAGCCACCTCTACCGGAAAATGAAAGCCCTGGGCATCACGGCTCGGGAGTAGACTGTTCGACCACTTCTGGGGTGGCGTCGCGCACCCTGGCAGCAGCTCCGGCTTTGCCACTCATGGGGTCGAGCCGGATGTCGAACGTCACGGCGTGCCCTTCTTCCAGGTGTTCCCACCCCAGTCCGCTCTCGAGGTCGGTCAGGTGGAAGAAGTACTCCTGGCCGTCGTCTCGCTGGACAAAGCCGAAGCCGCGTTCGCGCACCACCTTCTTGATGCGACCGGCGCAGCCCGTGGCCAGCACCGAGACCATGTTGTTCTCCTCGACCGAACCATTTTCCGTAGCCGCGGCCACGTAGGCCTCCTGCTCAGCCAGCTTCTCCTGCACAAAACGCTTCCGGCAGTCCTCGCAAAAGAACTGCTCGCGCTTGCGGGGATGGTAGGTGGTCCAAACACTGCGGTCTCCCACGTGCAGCGGCGAGGTGCACTCGCGTTGATGCCTCTCGAACTTCAACTCGATGCGGCCGATCAGGTCGTTCAGCCAGATGAGGTCGAAGTCCTTGACCTGCATCCGGTCTGTCGGGTCGGCGAACTCGGGGCTGCAGCACCCCTG
>JAKZXP010000041.1:0-7406 GCA_047514915.1 Terriglobia bacterium | reverse complement strand
CGGTGCCATTGGTGATCAGGGTTTCCGCGGGGGCACGCTCGAATGCGGCAGCCAGCCGGCCGCGGGCCGACTCGTACTCGGGATAGGTAGCGAGCCGCTCACGGCTCAGGTGCCGGCGGAGCTGGCGGAGCACGCGTGGCGAGCAGCCCACCGTGTTCTCGTTGAAGTCCAGACGCAGGTGGCCTTCCCGCCCGGCCGAAGGGGGCGAGTAGGGCTGCATGCGCAGCACGGCGTCGCGGGGCTTCACGGCCGGCCTCCTCGCCGCCTGGCATTCTCAAAACGCACCTCCACGGAGCGCGCGTGCCACTCCAGCCCTTCGGCGCGCGCCAGCGTCGTGATCGTGGGCGCCAGGGCGCGCAGGCCAGCGGGCGTGAGTTGCTGCACGGTGATGATTTTGACGAAGTCCAGCACCGACAACCCTCCGCGGATGCGCGCCGCCCCGACCGTTGGCAGCACGTGGTTGGGTCCGGTGGCGTAGTCGCCGGCGGCTTCCGGGCTGAACGGCCCCAGGAATACGCTGCCGGCATTGCGGACCTGCTTCACCCAGCGGGGGTCGGACAGCGACAGGTGCTCCGGAGCGATGCGGTTGGCCAACTCCAGAGCCTGCGTGAGGTTGCCAGCCAGCAGCGTCGTGCAGTTCTTCCAGCGCGGCGGGACCTTCCGTGTCACAGCTTTAGCCAGCGCGCGCGAGGGAGTCACCAGAATCGCTGCCGCCTGGGGATCATGCTCGGCCTGGGCCATCAGGTCGGCGGCCAGCCAGGCGGGGTTGCCATCCTGAGCGACCAGCACCACCTCGGTTGGCCCGGCCAGAAACTCAATGGCCACCTCGCCAGCCAGCAGCTTCTTGGCGGCGGTGACGTAGAGGTTGCCCGGGCCGACAATCTTGTCCACCCGAGGCACGGTCTCGGTGCCGTAGGCCAGCGCGGCAATGGCCTGCACGCCACCCACGGCCAAGACAGTTGCGACGCCGGCCACATGTGCGGCCGCCTGCACCAACGGAGCGGCGCGCGGTGAGGCAACGTAAACGCGCTCGACGCCGGCCACACGGGCAGGAACAGCCGTCATTAGCGCGGTCGAGAACAAGGGGAAGCGCCCGCCGGGAACGTAGCAGCCCACGCTCGCCAGTGGCCGCACCAATTGCCCGGTCAAGCTGCCCGGGCCCACTCGGCGGCGCCACTGGCGCGGCATTTGCAAGCGGGCGAAGCGGGCGATATTTTGTTCCGCCTGCCGCAGGGCCCGCCGCAACTCCGGTGGCGTTTGTCTCCAGGCTCGTGCCAACGAAGCGGAATTCAGGCGCAGCGGTCCGCGGTAGCCGTCCAGGCGCTGGGTGTAGGCGGCCAGAGCGCGGTCGCCTCGCCGTCGCACCGCCTCCAGGATCGGGCGGGCCACCGCCTCGGCGCGAGCCAGTGCCAGGCGCCGGCTGGCCAGGAAGCGCTCAATGTCGCGGGGTTGCGAAAGAATGCGCATTGGCTGTCGATGGGTAAAGTCAGTATGAATCCGCAGATTTCGCAGATTTTCGCAGATTCATAACTGATTCATAAATCTCGTAGCGCGTCTTTTGGGTTCTGCGTAATCTGCGGATTCGTTTTTGATTCTGCAATTCATCAATCTCCAATGATTCAATCGTCAATTCCTACGCGATGATCTTGTTCAGCGGGTACTCGACAATCCCCTGCGCGCCGGCCTGCTTCAGTTTGGGAATGATGTCGCGGGCCACCCGCTCATCGAGAACTGTGTTGATCGCCACCCAACCCGTTTCGTTCAGTGGCGAGACGGTGGGCCCGCGCAGCGACGGCAGCAGCTTCAGCACGCCCTCAAGTTCTTGCTGCTGCACGTTGAGCATTAGCCCCACCTTGCCGTAGGCCTCGATGGCCCCCTCCAGCAACGTCCGGATGCTCTCCAGCTTCTCCCGCTTCCAGGCATCGGCCCACGACTGCCGGTTGGCGATGAGTTGGGTGTTGGACTGCAGCACCGTATCCACGATCCTCAGGTTGTTGGCCTTTAAGGAGGAGCCGGTCTCGGTGACTTCGACGATGGCGTCGGCCAGCACCGGAGGTTTCACCTCGGTGGCGCCCCAGGAAAATTCCACTTTCGCCTTCACGCCGTGGGAGGCCAAGTAGCGCTCGGTGCCGCGGACCAGTTCGGTGGCGATGATTTTGCCCTCCAGCTCCCGAGGGCTGTGGACCGTGGAAGCTTCCGGCACGGCCAGCACCCAGCGCACCTTGCCGAAGCTTTGCTTGGCGTAAATCAGGTCTGCAATCTTGACCACGTCGGACTCGTTCTCCAGTATCCAGTCGTGCCCGGTCAGCCCGGCGTCCAGGACTCCATCTTCCACATAGCGCGACATCTCTTGGGCGCGGATCAGCATCAACTCCAGCTCCGCATCGTCCACCGATGGGAAGTAGGACCGTGGGTTGACCTGGATCCGGTAGCCGGCGCGGCCGAACAGCCCCACGGTGGCCTCTTGCAAGCTGCCCTTGGGAATGCCCAGCCGCAGTTTCATGAGCGTACCTGTCCTGTCTTCGGATTCGAAGCTGCCGGCGCATCGGAGGGGATCACCGGGCGCTCAATTTCCAGCAGCGCCTCGCCATCCAGGCGTCGGAAGAAGCAACTTCGGTAGCCGAGGTGGCAGGTGGCTGCCCCGGTCTGGCGTGCCAGCACCACTACGGCGTCCTGGTCGCAGTCCACCCGAATCTCCTCGACCGCCAGGCGGTTGCCTGAGGTCTCCCCTTTGGTCCATAGGCGGCTCCGGGTGCGGCTGTAGAAGGTGACAAAGCCAGTTTCGCGCGTTTGCCGGAAAGCTTCCGCATTCATGAAGCCTACCATCAGCACGTCGCGGGAGGCGCTGTCTTGGACCACGGCCGCAACCAGTCCGTCCAGCTTGGAAAAGTCTAAGTTCATGTTCCGTATCCAACAAAAAGGCCCGACGTTATTGCCGCCGGGCCTCTTCTGCTCTTCGAAAAATTGCTTCTGCTAGGCGTCCCGGCTCACACACGCAGGGTGGTGATGCGTCCGATGCGCGTGATGGACTAGGATAGCCACAACCTGTTTAGGTTAGGCAATCCAGGCGCTGTTGTCAACCCAGTAAGCGGACAACACACGGTACTTAGTGGGTTCAGCAGCCCCATCCGCGCTTGCGCCATGTTGGGCTTGCCCCTTGGGCTTGTCGGAGCTTGTCGGAACCAGGCAGAGTAATGCTACGCTTACTACCCACGATGAGCGGCACAATTCTGCTTCTAGCAATGGTTTTGGGGGCGCCGCCGCAGGAGCCGGCCGGCTCCAGCGCACCGGCCCCCCAGGAAGCCCGGCAGGCGCTGGAACAGCTGCTGGCTGAGCTAAATAACGCGGGCGCGGCGCTGTACCAGCTTGAGGTCCCAGCCTGGCGCGGGCCCGGGTCGTCGAACTTTCTGGCGGTGGCGGCTTCCACCCGGCGACAGATAACAGATATTGAGCCGGTCTTGAAGCGCCTGGTTGACGAGCCCATACGGCTCAGCGCCGCCCTCCACATGTACCTTGCGATACAACACCTGGAAATGAGCCTGAGTTCCATGGCCAGCGGCGCGCAGCGCTACCAGGGGCCGCAGTCGGCAGCCCACGTGAAGAATGCTGCCAACGGCCTGCTGGACGGACGCCAGAAGTTGGGCAACTACCTGCTGGCGCTGGTTCAGTTTCTGGAGCGAGAGAAAGCGGTCACCGAGCAGGAGCTGGAATCGTGTCGCGAACAGCTCTGGCAGCGAGCCCGAAAGCCTGGGCGATCGCGCTCGAAGCGCTGAGGCCGCTCCGGCGCAAGCCGGGCCTATCCGACAGACAGGCGAAGCTTCCGTGCTAGACTGTTTGTCAGGAAGCCGCGGCGTGGACGTCGAGAAAACCATCGAATTCATCCTCAATCAGCAGGCGCAATCCGTTGTGCGACTGGACCGAGTGGACGCACAGGTTGAGGCACTGGCGGGGCAGACCCAAGGTTTGATACGCGTGGTGGCGGAGCAACAAAACCAAATCACCACCATCCTGGGCATCCTGGAAACCCTGACCCAGCGGATGGACAGGCTCACCCAGCGGATGGACACGCTGGCGGAGACGTTCGAGCAGTGGCTGCGTCGCAGTGGCGACGGCTCCCGCCCAACCTAAGCTCCAAAACCCAAGATCCAGGGTCCAAGGGAACCACACAGTGCACCCCCCTGTTGGAAAAGGCTCTTGTGCCGCTGCACGAGGCGGGGCATGGTTGTGAGGCCCTCAGGGCGGGCGCTGAGAGGGCGAATGGATCTGGCTGGATGTATACTAAAAGTTTGCGGAAGTTTGCCGATATCCCAACTTCATGCTGACGTCAAAGGAGCGGATGGACTCGCTGCAACAATACGTCGAACAGAAGCGCGATGCCTGGCTGGGCGAGCTCACGGAATTTCTGCGCATCCCTAGCATCAGCACCAATCCTGAGTACAAGGCCGAGGTCCGTCGGGGGGCCGAGTTTGTCGTCCAGGCCCTGCAGAAGGTAGGAATCCAGCAGACGGAGCTGATCGAGACCAGCGGCCATCCGCTGGTCTATGGGGAGCATAGCGGAGTCGAGGGCGCGCCCACCATCCTGTGCTACGGCCACTACGACGTGCAGCCACCCGACCCGCTGGATGAATGGAACTCGCCGCCGTTTGAGCCGGCCATTCGCAACGGAAACATCTACGCCCGCGGGGCCGCCGACGACAAGGGCCAGGTGATGATCCAGCTCAAGGCAGTCGAAGCGCTGCTGGCCACCGCCGGCCGGCTGCCGCTGAACCTGCAGTTCATCATCGAAGGCGAACAGGAGACCGGCGGCGCCGCCATCAGCGACTACGTGGCCCGATCAGCCGAGAAGCTGAAAGCTGACGCCGCGCTGGTTTCCGATACCGAGCTGTTCGCCCCGGACCTGCCCACCCTGTGCATCGGGTTGCGCGGTCTGGTGTATGCCGAGCTGGAGGCGGAAGGCGCGGCGCACGACCTGCACTCCGGGCTGTACGGCGGCGTGGCGCCCAATCCGTTCAACGCGCTCTGCTGGGTTCTGTCGGAGTTGAAAACCGCGGACGGCAAGATCCGTATTCCGGGCCTGTACGACAGCATCCAGCCGCCAGCGCGCAGCGAGCGTGCCAGCTGGCGCAGGCTGCCCTTTGACGCCGAGCACATGCGGACGGAGGAGATCGGCTCGACGGCGCTGGTCGGAGAGAAGCGCGACCCGCTGGAGCGCATGTGGGCCCGTCCCACCCTGGACATTCACGGCATCGTGGGCGGTTATGTGGCCCCCGGCGCCAAGACCGTGATACCTGCCCGAGCCACCGCCAAGTTCAGCATTCGCCTGGTGCCCAACCAGGAACCGCAGGAGGTCATTGCGGCGCTGGAGCGGCGAGTGATGGAACTGGCGCCGCCGGGAGTCAAGCTCGGTCTCCGTATCCTGAGCGTGGCGCCTCCGCTGCTCATCAACCCGGACAACCCTTACCTGAAGCACGCAGCGAGGGTCTTCGCCAAGGTGTATGGGCGCAAGACGGTGTTCGTGCGGTCGGGAGGCTCCATCCCGGTGGTGGCGCTGTTCGGCGAGCACCTGAAGATTCCGACGGTGATGATGGGTTTTGGCTTGCCGGATGACAACTTGCACGCCCCCAACGAGAAGTTCACTCTGTCGAATTTTTTCCGCGGCGCAGAGACGGTGGCGCGGTTCCTGGCTGCCGTTGCCAAGGCGAGAGACCTGAGACCTTGAAACAACGGCACATCCTCGGCTTATGGCTTTGGGGCGCATGGCTGTTGGCTTTCGGGCTGTTGGTGGCCCGTGTGGCAGCAGCCCCGCCGCCGCGTGTCGGAGCGGTGGTCAACGTCTCGGCCGACCAGCTTACGGACAACGAGGTCAGCCTGGTCGTCAACCCCACCAATCCGTTGAACCTGCTGGCCGGCTGGAACGATTGGGAAGAGCAGCAGGGCGTCGGCTACAGCTATTCCTTTGATGGCGGCCGTACCTGGTCGCCGCCGGCGCTGATCCCGGGCGTAGTGGGAAGCGAGGGGCCGTTCCAGGTCGCCGGGGATCCGGCGTTCCATTTTGGCCCGGATGGCACAGCCTATGCGGTTGTGCAGGCCTTCAACATCACCGCGCCCTTTGAGGCGTCCTTACTGGTAGCCATCTCCCAAGATGGCGGCCAGAGCTGGCCCCGGCTGCTGGTGGGCTATCGAGGCCACCGCGAAGAGCGGGACCGCCCGGCGCACCGGCATGTGCCGGACCGCGCGGCTGTGACTACCGATTCCCACCCCGCCAGCCCGCACTTCGGCACGCTGTACGTTGCCTGGGGGCAAGAACAGGAGACCACCGAGACGCCCTCGGTCTTGCTCACTTATCTGCGGCCGGAGGCTGACAGCTTTTCCCCGCCGACGATGGTGACCAACTGGCCGGCAGGCTTCACTCAGAATGCGGTGCCGTTCACCGGGCCGGACGGGACGCTCTACGTCACCTTCGTCGCGCAAGAGCCCGGAATGACCTCTAGCGGCATCTACCTGGCGGAATCCCGCGACGGCGGCCGCAGTTTTGGTGAGCCACGCCGGGTGGCGCTGTTTCAGAATCCGGTCACCGGGCAATTGCCGAACACCACCTACCGCGTCGTCAGCTTTCCTGTGGGTCTGTTTGCTCCAGTGCACAATCGGCTGGTGGTGGTGTGGAACGCCCGTCGGGACGGCGTTTCGACCATGCTAGTCTCTACGGCCGCCTCCGGGGAGACCGACCGTTGGTCGGAGCCGGCACAGGTGACGGCTGCCAGCACAGGCGAGCAGTTCTTCCCGGCGATTTCGGCCAGCCCCGATGGCCGGCTGGACATGGTGTTTTACGACCGCAGCCGCGACCCCGGCAACCACCTCAACTTTGTCACCTACGCCTGGAGCGGCGATGGTGGCGCAAGCTGGGAGTCGCTGAACGTAACCGACACCCCGTTTGACGGAGAAAGCCAGACCACGCCAGGCGGCACCCCTTTCATCGGTGACTACATCGGCGTGGCTTCCACCACCCCCGCGGCCCACATCGCCTGGACCGGCAACGGCCCTGATACGCCCTGTTCCTGCAACCAGGACATTTTTGCGCTGCTGGTCTCCCACACAAGTTCCGAAGACTCTGGGTCGCAGTAGTTTCCTGAAGTGCGCTGAAACTGGCGGCTCGGTCCCTCAGAACCGCTTGCTTACGCGCGCGGCTCTGTAGCGTCAGCAACTTGCCGGGCCGCGGCGATGACGTGGTTCCTTCCCCTCCCGTCATCCCGAGCGTAGCTCCTCTGTCATCCCGAGCGTAGCTCCTCTGTCATCCCGAGCGCAGCGAGGGATCTGCTTTCCAACCGCGCGGCACACGCCCCACTCAGAATGACACGGAAGCCGGCACGAGGGAAAAAGCAGATTCCTCGCTTCGCTCGGAATGACGG
>JAKZXP010000040.1:0-7676 GCA_047514915.1 Terriglobia bacterium | reverse complement strand
ACGAAGACCTGAGCGGGCGACGGTGGCCCTACGTCACCGCTGCCATCCTGCTGCTGAACGTTCTGATCTTCTTGACCACGCACTGGAGTATCCAGAGGCAGCATGGAGCGTTCGTAAAGCGGCTGAACATCGCCTTCGACTACTATGTCTCTCACCCCTACCTGGAGCCGAAGCCGCCCCTGGACAAGTTCTTGACCCAGATCGCGGGGGCGTCGCGCAAGGACCAACTCATGGTGGAATCCATGAAAGCGCTGCACGAAGACTCGGTTCAGGCCCGGGGCGGAGTGAAACCCGCCACCCAGGCCCGCCAGCAGGCGCGCCTGGACAAGCTGTGCGCGGCGGTGGCCGAGGCCGAGAAAGCTTCTCCTTTAACGAAGTACGCCTACATCCCCGCCGAGAACAACTGGCTGGGCCTGATTACCTCGCAGTTCCTGCACGGCGGCTGGATGCACCTGATCTTCAATATGCTGTTCTTGTGGTTGGCCGGTTGTAACATCGAGGACCGCTGGGGCCGTGTGGTGTTCCCCCTGTTCTACCTGAGCGCTGGGGTGGTGGCGGCGCTGAGCCACAAAGCTTCCGCCCCGCAGAATTTCATCCCATTGATTGGTGCTTCCGGTGCCATTGCGGGTGCCATGGGGGCGTTTCTGATGAAGTTTGCCCGGACCCGCATCAAGTTTTTCTGGTTCTTTTGGATGTTCTTTTTCATTCGCGCCGGGACTTTCCACGCTCCGGCTTACCTGATGTTGCCCTTGTGGCTGGGCAGCCAACTTTTCTATGGCCTGCTGACATCTGGCCAGGGGGGCGGAGTCGCCTTCTGGGCGCACGTTGGCGGATTCGTCTACGGTGTGGTGTTTGCCATGGCGCTCGGAGTGAGCGGCATCGAGGACAAGGTGAACCGCGGAATTGAGGGCCAGATTTCGCTGCATCAGGACCCACAGATTGTCAAAGCTGGAGAGTTGATTGACGCGGGTCAGACGGCCGAGGCCATTGCCCTGCTGGAGCAATTCGGAGCGAAGAACCCCAGCAGCGTGGACGCACAACTGGAATTGCTCCGAGCTGCCAAAGCCGCCAAGGACCAGGAGCGGGCAAGGCGCGCCTACGTGCGCCTGATCGGTCTATATGTGAAACAGAACAGCCTGGACACGGCTCTGGATCTCTACGAGGAGATGAGTCAGGCGGAACTGGAAACCGCAGTGCCGGCAGCATTGCGGCTGCGCCTGGCCAAGCATCTGGAAAAAAGCAATTACCCGGAGGGTGCAGCGCAGGAATATTGCAACATCTACAGCAACAGCCCCGCCAATAACACATCCTTCCAGGCGCTGCTGGCACACGCCAACCTGATGTTGCGGATGGGTCGGAAAGCAGAAGCTTTGCAGTTGTTCACCGTCGCCCAGAGCTCCCCTCATCCTCACCTGGAGTGGGATGCCACCATTGCCCATGGACTGAAGCAGGCGCAGGCTCTTCCCGATGCGGAGGCTCAGTCTTCGGGCACACCAGGCGCCTAGGCACACAGGCAGCAGTGCTGGATGGCCGGTTCGGGGTTGGAGGCAGGAGCTCTTTCGCGCGCTTGCGTTCCGGCACGCGCAAAGCTGCGGCGAACTCTAGTCCCGCGGGGAGCGGGGCCACCTCGTCAGCGTTGCTCGAGGAAACTGCCGCCACGCCGTGGCGGATGCGCCTTGAGTGCCTGCTCATTGGGCTGTGTGCCCCAGCCCGGGGTCTTGGGAAGGATCAGATAGCCGTCCTCGATCTTCGGCGCCGTGGTGAACAACTCATCCCTCCAGGGCACCTGATCGATATCGATCTCCATGATCCTGAAGTTAGGGACCGCTGCGACGAAGTGGGCGCCCATCATGGTTGACAAGTGGCCGTAGAAGTTGTGCGGCGCGATGTTGATCTCGTGGGCCTCGGCCACGGCAGCGATCTTCATCGATTGCCAGACGCCGTTCCACACCGCGTCGATGATTGCTACGTCCATGGCCTGGTGCTCGAAATACGGCCGGAACTCGCGGAGGCCGATTAGAGTTTCGCAGGAACTGATCGGCGTAGTGCTGCGCCGCCGGATGAGTGCAAGCGCCTGTGGGTTGTAGCTGTCGATCTCGATCCAAAACAGCGCCAGTGGCGCCAACGCGTCCACAAGCTTCAGATACCCTTCGGTTTTGAAGTTGAAGTTGAGATCGAGCAGGATGTCGATGTCAGGTCCCGCACCCTCGCGGAAGGCTTCCAGTTCCGCTTTTAAGCCGTCGATGACGTCTCGTTCCGCGTTCAGCTCAGGATAACCGGCCGGGCGGTTAAATCCCGGAAAGTAGCCGGGCGGTGTGCGGTCGAACAAGAAGATATTGGTCTTAAGAGCCGTGAAGCGCTTTTCCTTCACCTCCCGGCCAAGCGCCTTGACATCGTCGAGTGACCTGACTGGCGGGTAATCGTGCACCTCTGGCCAGTTGACCCGGTAGGTACCGCAATGGGACCAGTACAGCCGGATCCGCTCGCGCACCGCGCCGCCCAGGATCTCGTAGACCGGAACCCCATAGTGCCGCGCTTTGACGTCCAGCAGCGCGTTTTCAATCGCGCCGATGGCCTCTGCCACGACGCCGCCGGCCGCCGGGCGAGTGGCAGCGTAGAGGTCCCAGAAAATCTTTTCGGTGTTCCGTGGGTCCTGACCGATCGTCGGGCCGGCAAGGCCCTCGATCGCCGCACTGACGCCGGGGGAGCCGAAGCCTTCTTGGTACTCGCTCCAGCCAACGAGGCCAGTATCGGTGGTGAGTTTAACGAACGAGAAATTCCGCCAGCCGGCGTCACAATGCAGGGTTTCTACGGCTGTGATCTTCACTTCACAGGCCTGGCGCGACTGGTAACGTTACTCCTTCGCCCGAGCCAATCCCCTCCACGGTGATCTCCACCGTGGAGGGGATTTCGAATTGATTGGGTTATTCGCTTACATGACCTGTTGCTTCGACTGTCGTTGCGGGCAACTCGCCTCCACCATCGGTCAGCGTTGCGGTGGCGGTGACGGGTTCTCCTTCTTCGCAAATGCTGCTGATGCCCTCAGCAGAGGAGCCAGTGCCAGCGAAAACTAGATGCCAAGTCAACCACAGCGTCTGGCCGGAGTCAACTTCCAGCTCGCAGGGACCTTCCGGGTCGCAAGGCTCGTCCTCATCGTTGACCATATCCCAGTTGTCCTTGCTGTCCATGAATCCGTTGGAATCAAAAAGGAGAGCATGGACAGCATTGGCTCCCTTGGGTACACGGTTGGTTGCAGAAAGATCGATTGTGACCGTCTGCACTGGGCCCGTATTTGGCCAAATCAGGTTGAGGTAAAACGTGCCTGGATTGGTCGCCGTGACCAGATTGGTCTCGGGGCGGGTAACGATTGTGAAGGTGCCACCCGAATGCCCGACGACCTCTTCCTGGTCACAATCCTGAAGCAAGTTAAATTCTCCGTCGGTGAAGAAGCCGGTCCCTTGAGCCTGCGGTGCCTGTGGAGGATCCTCCTCGCCGTTGAGCGGTTGAAGTCCTTCAGACTCTACCTCTTCCCCGTTACAAGCGCTTCCCACGAGCACATGGATGCGCACGATATGATGAGACCGGTGAACCCTCCGCGCCGGAGTGGCACGGATCCGAAGGTTCAGCGTGTACGCGCCATCTTCGAGAGGACCGGTGGCTACAGACACGTCCTTCATCAGTAGGCTGCCGTCATCAGTAAGCATAAAGGGAATTGGCACGGTAGCCTGTCCGGCCAGCCGTCCGACCGGGTCTATCGTGACATCCACGGTTTCTGGCGAATTCCCGTTCGCGTCGGTGAGGGTGAACTCCAGCGGGAAGGTCTGATCGAAGGAACTGTCGGCATCCAGGCAAAAAACGTACCGCGAGTTATGCCAGGCATTGCCGGGGGAGGAGGGTACTGAGCCGCCGCTGCTGGTCTGGGCCACGACGATCAGGGTATCTTTCCCTCGTGGGCCTTTGCTATTTCCCTGATTTGCGTGTCCCGGAGGTCCACCGCCGCTCAGCCCCGGAGGTCCTCCCAATGGATGTGCACCGTTCTTATCGCGCCCAAATGCATTGCCGTTCTGAGCAACCGCAGATGTAATGCAACCAAAAAGCAATGCAGTGGTTGCAAGAGCGAGCACAATCCGATCTTGGCACTGCCATCTTTTTCTCGTGTTCATTGCAACTCTCCTGGTAACGGAAGCGTTATAGGGGGGCAGCAAGCCTCAAGCTGTCTTTGCATTTGTAAAGGATATCGCAAGCGTCTGCACAATCAATGGTACAAAAGTACCATTCTGCAACAGAACAATACCAACCGCGGACTGCCGCAGCGGACTCAGTTCGTTTCAGCTCTCCTCGGTTTGGAGCCGCGCGGTCCATCAGCCGTTTAAGTTAAACGCGATTCTGTGATACCTGTACGCTGTTTGTCAATCCAAGACTTCGTACTAGTAGTACTAGGGACGCTAAGAGAGGAATCTCCTTCCGTCAACCCTGGGGACACCGCTTCTATCTGAGTTAGGAGAGGGCGCGCTGCTTTAGCGTTAAGATGTCCCGGAGGTTTCCTGATGCATCCGATCTTGATTCTGGGAATCGCGGTGGTGCTCATTTTCCTCCTCATCATCCGGCTGCACGTGAACGCCTTCATTGCGCTCATCACCGGCGCGCTGGTGGTGGGAATCCTTTCGCCACGGGTACCGTTAGCCGACGCCATGAAGGAAGCCACGCGCATTTTTGGGGAAACAGCCGGCAAAATTGGGATTGTCATCGCGCTGGCGGCCGTGATCGGGCAGTGCCTGATGGAAAGCGGTGCAGCCGACAAGATTACGCGCCGCATTGTGGGGTTTCTGGGCGAACGGTATTCTTCACTGGCCCTTCTCGGCAGCGGTTACGTTCTGGCTGTCCCGGTGTTCTTCGACACAGTGTTTTATTTGCTGATCCCTCTGGCCCGCGCGATGCGCGTGCGGACGGGCAAGAACTACCTGCTGTACGTCATGTCCATCTGCGCAGGTGCTGCGGTGACCCATTCTCTGGTCCCACCAACCCCCGGTCCCGTAGCCATGGCGACGACGCTTCAGGTGGACCTGGGAATGGTGATCCTGGTGGGAATTGCCGTGGCTTTACCCGCTTCCTTCGCCGGATGGCTGTTTGCGATTTACATGGACCGCAAGATGCACGTGGAGTTTCGGGAAGCCTCGGGCCTGCGAATGGAAGAGCTAAAGGAACTGGCCCTGAAACCTGAAAGCGAGCTGCCGAGCTTTCTGGTGTCGCTGCTTCCCATCGTGCTCCCCATCCTTTTCATCACCTCGAACACTGTGATGAGTTCCCTCGGCAAGGGTAGCCTTTTGGCACAGGTGACAGCTTTCCTGGGAAATCCCAGTTTCGCGTTGTTGGTTTCCACCGCGATTGCCCTTTACATCCTGGCCCGTCAAAAGCGCTACTCATTGGCGCAGTTAGCCCGACCTGTGGAAACCGGTCTGGCCAGTGGAGGAATCATAATTCTGATCACCAGTGCCGGGGGAGCCTTTGGCGGAATGCTGGTGATGGCAGGCGTGGGAGACTCGCTGAATCAACTCTCCCAGCACCTTGGGCTCTCGATCCTGCTGCTGGCCTTTTTTCTGGCATCTCTGTTCAAGATTGCCCAGGGCTCCGGGACAGTGGCTATGATTACTACCGCGGCCATCGTGAGCCCCTTGGTTCAACCATCAGCCTTGCCCTTCCATCCGGTCTATATCACCATGGCGATCGGCGCAGGCTCCAAGATCGGCTCCTGGATGAATGACAGCGGCTTTTGGGTGGTGAAGCAAATGTCCGGGCTGACGGAGATGGAAAACCTGAAAACCTGGTCGCTCATGCTGGCCATTATGGGCGTGGTGGCTTTTGCCGTGACCGCTCTGGCCAGCTGGCTGTTCCCGCTTGTGTAGTGAAGCTGCGTAGTTAAAGCTGTGTAGTGAAGCTTGGTGAGGTGCGAGGCGGAGGGAGAGGCGCTAGGGCGGCTGGCGTATAATTCTGGACGAACGGTAAAGTTAAAGTCGAGGATTCCGGCTCAAGCCATTCTTTTAAAATCTACTTACGGTCTGTCGGACACAGGACACTCACCTGGGTTGCCCGGAGGCCGGCACGTTGTCGAGGATTCGGGAACTAAACGGCCCCTTGGACTACTCGTACCGTAGTGCTTCGATCGGGTCTAGAAGGGCGGCCTTATGCGCAGGGTAAAAGCCAAAGAAGACTCCGATAAAGCCGGAGAAGACAACTGCTATGACGATCGAGAGCGGAGAAAGTAACGTTGGCCAGCCCAGAAGTCCAGAGATAGCATAGGAACCACCAACGCCGGTCGTCACCCCTAGTAGACCTCCCAGGGTGCAAAGGACCATCGACTCGACTAAGAACTGCACGCGTATTTGGTTGGGACGAGCGCCGATGGCCATTCGGATGCCAATCTCTCGGGTGCGCTCGGTCACGGCTACGAGCATGATGTTCATGATGCCGATGCCCCCGACCAGAAGAGAGACGGCGGCGATGCTGGCGAGCAAGGCAGTTAGAATGCGATTGGTAGCAGCAGCGGCATCCGCAATGTCGCTCAGGTTCCGCACGGAAAAGTCATCGTCCTGTATAGCCCGCAGGCGGTGGCGCTGGCGCAGGGTGGCTTTGATTTGCTGCTCCGCAGTATAAGTGGCGCGCGCGCTGACCGCGGAGACCATGGCTGACTGGATGTGCATAATCCCGCCCAGCAGTTTCTTTTGTGCCGTCGTGTAAGGAACAATGATGACGTCATCCTGATCCCGTCCCCACCGATTTTGTCCCTTCACATCCAAGACTCCCAATACGTGGAAGGGCAGGTTGCGAATCCGGATCGTTTGGCCCACGGGGTCACTTCCTGAAAACAGAATGTCGCCTAAAGTCTGACCTAGAATAGCCACCCGTGCGGACGTCTTAACGTGGCCTTCATCGAAAAAGGTTCCGCGCACTACTTGCCATTTGCGTATTTCGGGGAAATGCTGATTAAAGCCTTCTACTCGTGTATTCCAATTCTGGTTGCCGAAAACGACCTGGGCCAGGGTCCCCACACTGGGGCTCGCAATATGCACGGAAGGGCATTCCTGCACGATAGCCACAATATCCGCTGGAGTCAGTGTATTCACCGTGCCTGGGCCGCCTTGGAGTCCCCAAGCGCGCCGGCTGCCGGCTCTCAGGTAGAGCATGTTGGTGCCCATGGCAGCGATCTGTTCTTGGACTTGTTGCTGGGCGCCCTGCCCCAGGCTGCCCATGGAAATCAAAGCGGCGACGCCGATAATGATGCCGAGCATCGTCAGAACCGACCGGATCTTGTTACGGCTCAGACCCCTGAGGGAAATTCGGAGAATCATTTGCAGATTCATGGCCTGCCTCAGTTCTGAATTCGGGCGTACCGCACAGCCACGCTCGCACGGTATTCCGCCCGGGCTGAGAATCGTTTATACAATTTGGTTTGCATTCTTCTCGTCCCGTTGAATGCGGCCGTCCCTCATGTGGATGATCCGAGCGGCGTAGGCGGATATATCAGCTTCGTGGGTCACCAGGAGCAATGTGAGACCATGCTGAGCGTTGAGATCACGTAAGAAACGCATGATCTCCTGCGAAGTCACACTATCCAGGTTGCCCGTAGGCTCGTCTGCCAGCAGAAGTGCTGGGCGATTGACCAGTGCGCGAGCCACGGC
>JAKZXP010000039.1:0-11816 GCA_047514915.1 Terriglobia bacterium | reverse complement strand
GGGGTGCGCCGGGTGCTGGTCGTCATCACCGACGGGGAAGACGATGCCAGCCGGTACACTCTGGAGCAGGTGGTGGAGATGGCACGCCGGGCCGAGGTCACCATCTACGCCATCAACACCATTGCTCACGGCAGGACCAGTCCAGGGGAGAAAGTGCTGAAGAAACTAGCCGCCGAGACCGGCGGCAGGATCGTCGCTCCCTGGAAGGAAGCTCCTTCGGCTGAGTACGGCACCGGCAAACTGTCTCGGCTGCAGATCGGCAATACGAACGCCATCTATCAGATTGGCACGGGAAAGCACGCAGCAGAAGCTGCCGCCCAATTGGCTACGGCTCTAGCCCGAATCCAAAGAGAGCTGGAGCTGCAGTACACCATCGGCTATCGCCCGCCCAAGCCGGTAGTCGATGGGAAATTCCGCCAGATCAAGGTGGTGGCTCACGAGGAGGATCTGAAGGTTCGCGCTCGCAAAGGCTACTACGTTCGGCCCCCATTGTAGTTCACGCCATCCCATCCGATACGCGAAATACATAGCTTCGGTAGATGTTTTGCGCGCCGGCGGGCCACTACCGGAGCCTCAGAGCAGGGCTTGGCTTCTATATGTGGCCTGGGCCCCACTTGTCGCAAGGCACCGGGCGTGGGTTCCAGCAATGCATAGGAGGAATTCGGAGTGGGCCCGGCCCTCCATATAGGAGGCGTGAGGGGTTTAGGAGAATCTAGGGACCGGGCCTTGCCCGTCTTAAACCCGGTCCTTGACGGGAAGTTGCGCTGGGAATCTATGCCTTCGCGGCGGCGCTCGCGCCTTTCTCGATGGGCGCGTCGATCAGGTTACCCCATTCCGTCCACGAACCGTCGTAGTTGCGAACTTTCTCGAAGCCCACAAGTACTTCAGCACGAACCGCGGGATTTGACAAGCAGCGGCGGCCTTTCGGCCGCCATGGGTCTTGGCGGGCTGAAGCCTGCCGCTACGCCAACAACTTGTCGGAGTGTCATCCGCACCAGGAGGGTCAAAGCGCGAACTACAGACAGGCGCACCGCAACTGAAAGTTTCAGGATTTGTGAGGACCCGACGAGGACATTGTCCGCATTCCGGTAATGACTTGGCGCACCGTGGCCGCGCTCTGTCTGATTTGCTCCAATGAAGCCAGACCGTCCTGGGGGATGTCTTTCCGCATCACCAGCAGGTCGGCGCTGGCGGAAAGCACAGTTATTGGAGCGATCAGGTCCTGATAGAGTTCGGCCATTTGCTTCCGTAGCATGTCCAGCTCTTGTTCCAGGCCAGCAATGCGTTCGTTCAGACGCTTGAGCTCGTCGTCGCGCCGCACCAATTCGGCGGTCAGCTCCACCGCCTCGCGTGAGTCGCCCGGCCGGCCGGAGTCCAGCGCCGCACGCGCCTGCGTCAACTCCTGGTCCAGTCGCCGCACCTCCTCCTTCAACTGCGGCACCTCCTGACTGGCCTGCCGGATGCCGGCAGGCTCCTCGCGCAACTGGTCGGATTCGCTCTGCAGGCGCTCCCGCTCGGCGCTGACGCGTTGCAGTTCGGAACCCATACGAGTCAGATCGGTGCGCAGCTTCTCTGCTTCCGAATGGATTTGGTTGTTCTGGGCCACCGCCTCCTGCATCTCGGCCGAGAACTTTTGCTGTGCGGCCTGAATGGCCTCCTGCTCGCGTTTTCGCTCGCTCTCCACTTCGGCTCGGATTTCTTCCAGGGCCTGGGCGTCAGCCTGGCGCGAGTGCTCCAGTTCCCGCGAGAGCCGCTCGAGCTCCTCCCGTTGCTTATCCACTTGCTTATCTTGCTTGTCCGCGGCGGCCCGCAGTGTCGCATTCTCTTCTGCCAGGTCAGCCTTCGGTTGCGCACGGTCGGGCGAGGGTGGACCCTGCGCAGCCGCCTCGGCTTGCTCTTCAACAGGTTGCTCTTGAACAGGGCGCTCTTCGACAGGTCGCTCTTCAACCGGGGCCGGTTGTTCGACGGCTAGCGCTGGCGCCACCTCGAGGACTTCGTCCGGGATTTCAGCCTCTCCGGAAACCGCTTGTGCCGACGATTTGCCCGGTGCCGCCTCGTCCGACAGCGGTTCGGGCTCCGCAGCCGGAGCCTCCTCGGGGCTCCAAAACCGTGCCAGCTTCGACCAAAATCCCCCTCGGGGGCGCTCCCCCTGCTCTGCGGCGTCGGAAAAAAAGGGGCCATCAGAGAAATCTTTCATAGACCCATTTCCGGTAGTATTTTACTCCACCACTGTCAAACATTTCTGCGGTTCCAGGAAACATGGTCATTGCTCCGATGGTTCCGGAGGCGAGGCTACCCCAGGAGGGAGCCTCGACGCGTTCGCCTGGGCCTATATTGGGGACAACCCACCTGGAGGAGACGGTAGTGGGTCAGTTTCAGGTAAGCCGACTATTAGGCAGTTGGCGGTGACTCGCAGGTTGAGCGGGTACCAGTTTCAGATACACTACACGAGTTTAGGCGGCGCGAGAGGTCATGGAAAACTTGCTTCCGTTACTCATTGGGTGGTTGCTCGGCACCTTAAGTCCTGGAATCGCCGCGCGAATTCGGCGGAAGCATACGCAACGTGACCTGATACGCAGCGTGCTGGCCGAATTGGCGGACCTTCAGTACATCATGGCCTTGGCTGCTTATTCGCTTCGGACGCGTCAGGCGCAGACGACGGACGCGTTCCTAGACTGGCTGATTCCCATTGTGCAAGCCTACGACGGACCGAATACGGACCCGGAGTTTGCTGCGGGTATTGCGAAGTTACGGAAGTTACCTGAGGCGCAGCGGCGGGAAGCCGCTTTGAAGAAGTGGAACGATAGTGCGACACCTGACTTGCCGCAGTACGGACTTCCCTTTCTTGCTAATCAGTTGAGCCAATTCTCGATCTGTCCGCTTGATTTCCAAAGACGCGTGTTCTGGATTAAGGGGCGACTGGAGATCATTAATCACCAAATTGGTTTTGTGAGATCGCAATACGACAAGACATTTGACACCACAATGGTGGACGCCAGCCGCAATGCTCTGCAGGAGAATCTCAGGAACGGATACAGAAATCTGGCAACACAGGCGGAGTTAATTGTGCGTTCTATCGGGGAAATACTTTCCAAGTATCAAGCCTATCGGCGCGCCGCCTAAGCAGGCACTGGAGCTGAGGGGCGTCGGTCGGGCCCAGCTCCTGAAAGACGCCCTTATCGGAAACTGACCCAACTGGAGGAGAGCCCGTCAGATCAAAGGTTCGGCCAGTTGTGCTATGCTAGAGAGCTTCTACAGGGCGATCGCAGGGGGGTGTTGAGGCATAGGCATGGGCTATCTTCAGAACAAATTCGAGAAGAACTTCATCATCACCTCGGTAGACTACGTGTTCAACTGGGCCCGCAAGTCGGCGATCTGGCCGTTGACGTTCGGGCTGGCCTGCTGCGCCATCGAGATGATCGCCTCCAGCACCTCGCGGTTCGATATCGCCCGGTTTGGCGCCGAAGTTTTCCGACCCAGCCCGCGCCAGGCAGATCTGATGATTGTGGCCGGCACCGTCACCTTGAAGATGGCTCCCGTGCTGAAACGCGTCTACGACCAAATGCCCGATCCCAAGTGGGTCATCTCCATGGGCGCCTGTTCCAGTGTGGGCGGCCCCTTCAACACCTACGCGGTCCTGCAGGGAGTGGACAAGATCGTGCCGGTGGACGTGTACGTCATCGGCTGCCCGCCTCGTCCGGAGAACCTGTTTTACTCGCTCCTCAAGCTGCAAGACAAGATTGATCAGATGAGCCTGGCCAAGCGTCCCACCGAAGTGCAGCTGACGCCGACGATGGTGGAAAACTTCAAGAGCCAGGTGATGATCGCCCAGACTCCTCAGCCGAAGTAAACAGGAAGGAACACACCTTATGCCAGCGTTCGTCAAGGTGGCGGCTGTCGCCGATATCCCTACAGGGACTGTGCGCGAGGTGGAGGCCAACGGCAAGAAAATCGCGGTGGCTAACGTCGAGGGGCAATTCTACGCGCTGGACAATACCTGCCTGCACCGTGGCGGGCCGATTGGCCAGGGCGCGCTGGAGGGGAATGCGGTTGAATGCCCCTGGCACGGCTGGCAGTACGATATGAAGACCGGGCAGTGTGCTTTTAATCCCGCAGCCAAACTCCCCACCTACGAGGTCAAAGTCGAGGGCGCTGACGTATTGGTCGCCGCTTGAAGGACCTGGCGCCGGAGCCAACTTTTCTCGTCCCCTTGCAAGAGCGCTAAAGCGATGATTTGGTGAATTGCCGCCGCTTCACGTCCGGGTGGCGCCTGCTAGGGCGTGTTGCCGCAGTAGGTTTTCGTGATCCGGTGGAGGTGGTAGCCGCGGATGGCCAGGCCCACTGCGGTCCCAAACTCGTGACGGTGGTGACGCGCGGCCTGCATCAGGAAGCGCCAATAGGCCATTCGCGAACTTCCCAGGACGCCCTGGCGCAGCAAGGAGGTGCCAAAGGCCAGGTAATCGGAAAGCTTGCGAACGGTCTGGGCAGTGCTCGGTCCACTGTGTTCCAGGAATCGCAATGCGCGGCGGTAGTATTCTTCGGGATTGTAGATGACCTTGAGGAGGTTCTTGTAGCCCTCCACCAGCGTCTCGGGGTTCATCCGGGGGACGAAGTTCAGCGCGAAATCAGTGGCCACGTTATTGCCGCTGCTCTGCATCAGCAGGCGGCCCTCGCGCTGGAGGCGGCGGTAGAGCTGGGTGTTGGGCAGTGCCGTGAGCAGCGCGACCATGGCGACGGGGATGGCGCTTTCGCGGATGAAACGCAGTTGCTCTTCGAAGATGTTGGGAGGGTCGTTGTCGAAGCCCACGATGAAGCCGCCCATCACTTCCAGACCATAGCTCTGGATCAGGCGCACGCTCTCCAGCAAGTCCTTCCGGGTATTCTGATATTTCTGCGTCTCGATGAGGCTGGCCTCTACCGGTGTCTCAATTCCCAGGAAGACCTTCACGAAGTTGGCGCGGCGCATTTGCCCCAACAGCTCCTCGTCCTCGGCCAGGTTCATCGAAGCCTCGGTGAGGAAGTAAAACGGGTGGTGATTCCGCTCGGTCCAGTCGGCGAGCACCGGCAGAAGCTGCTTCACATTGGGTTTGTTGCCAATGAAATTGTCGTCCACAATGAACACCGAGCCTCGCCACCCGGCGCGCAGCAGCGATTCCAGCTCTTCCACCACCTGCGCGGGGGACTTGGTTCGCGGTTTGCGCCCGTAAATTTCGATGATGTCACAGAATTCGCAGTTGAACGGGCAGCCGCGTGAATACTGGAGAGCCATGGCACTGTACTTCTGGAGGCGGATCAGGCTTAAGTCCGGCAGCGGCGAGCGAAGCAACGAGGGCCGCTCCGGGTGCCCGTACACCGGCTTCAAGCTCCTGGCTTCGAGGTCGGTGGCGAGCTGCCCGATCAGGTCTTCGGCCTCGCCCTGCATCACCGCGTCGGCGACGTGGCTGAAATCCACCCCGCTGGTAATTGGGCCGCCCATGACCACAGGCAGACCATGGCGGCGGCAGCGGCGCGCCACTTCCTCCATCGACTCCTGCTGGACCAGCATCCCGCTGATCAGCGCCACGTCCGCCCACTTCAGGTCGCGGTCGCGCAGGGGCTCGACGTTCAAGTCCACCAAACGTCGGTTCCACCCGGCAGGAAAAAGGGGGGCGATGGTCATCAGGCCGAGCGGAGGGAAAGCCGAGCGCTTCCTCTCGAACTTCAAGGCATACTTGAAACTCCAGAAGGTGGTAGGGAACTCAGGGTAGAGAAACAAAAGGTTCATCTTCGCAGTATCCTTTAGATTCAGAAGGGCCTTCAGCTTACAGGCAAACATACAAAAGTGCCAAGCGCAAAATGCCAGACGCGACAAAAAGGCAGCTAGCAGCAGCTAGGAGGGGTCCAGCGGTTCCCCGTTGCCGGGTGCTCGATGCAAGCCTCAGCACGACCGCCACTTTGGCCTTGCTTGTTGCTACCAGGGTATTAGAAAATAAAATTAATCCTCCCGCTTTCGGGCAACCTAAAAGGTCCGGCCTAAAGCATGACTAGGAACCTGGGGACATGGTAACTAAGTTGGCTTCCTTATTCGTTTCCTTCCTGCTCTGCGGTCTAACTCTGGCCGCCGAGAGTCCGACAGTGCCGGTGGCCGGTCAGGCGGTAGAGGCCTTCCCGGTGAAAGACCTCAGGCCGGGCATGAAGGCGGTCGGGTACACCGTGTTTGAAGGGAAGGAAGTGGAGGCCTTCGCGGTAGAAATCCTGGGCGTGCTCAAGAACGTTTGGGGGCCCGGACAGCACATCATCCTGGCACGGCTGGGAGACAGGGTGGAGAAGACGGGTGTGGCCGCCGGCATGAGCGGCAGCCCCGTCTACCTGGATGGCAAGCTGGTGGGAGCTGTTTCGCTGCGCGTGGGAGTGTTTGCTCACGAGCCGATAGCCGGGATCACCCCTGCTGAGCTTATGCTGGAGATCAAGGAACTGGACGAGAGCAAGGGCCCTGGCGCGACCTTGACTGCCGGGACTGCCGGGCAGGAGGTGCCGCTGTCGGCGGAGTTAGAGGCGCTCCTGAAGCCGGGGCCAGTCAGCGGGCCGAGCCCGGGTGCATTCCTGGTGCCGATTGAGACGCCCTTGGCCTTCACCGGATTCCATGACGAGGTGTTGCAACAGTTCACCGACGTTTTCCGGCGCTTTGGGGTCACCCCGGTGCAAGGGGGAGCGGGCAGCGCGCTGCGCGATCCCGAACCGATTTCCGACCCGGAGGCCCTGAAACGGGCCCTCCCGCCGGGCGGGGCCGTTTCCGGCGTCCTGATTTCTGGGGACCTGTCCGTGGCCGGCACCGGCACGGTCACGTACAACGACGGTCACCGGGTCCTGGCCTTCGGCCATCCCTTCTTCAACTTCGGCAGGATCGAGATGCCCATGGCGACCGCCGACGTGGTGACGGTGCTGGGCTCCGACTTCGTCTCGTTTAAGATCGTGAACACCGACCAAGTGGTCGGCGCACTGCGACAGGACCGCCACTCGGGGATTCTCGGCGTGCTGGGCCGGACCGCGCCGATGATCCCGGTGGAAGCCAGCGTCCGCGTCGGAGACAACAGCCGAACGTATCGCTTCCACGTCTTCCAAAATGCCAGATTCACTCCCTTACTCATGATGATGACCGTCTTCAATACCCTGTTCCGCACCAATGCCTACGGCGAGGAAGTCACCTACCGGGTGAACGGTTCCATCCAGCTAGACGGCTTCCCCGACGTGAAGCTGAACAACCTATACCCCAACAGTGGGGGCAGGGGAAGGATGCGAGGCCCCATGGGCCTCAGCGCCTGGATCAGCCGTCGTTTCTCCCGAATCTTTAATAATCCTTTCGAGACGCCCAAGATCTCCGGCGTCAAGGTGGATTTCGAAGTCATCCCGGAACGGCGCACGGCCGCCATCGAACATGTGTGGGTGCAAAAGAACGAGGTCCGCCCGGGAGAAACCCTCGATCTCAAAGTTTTCCTGCGGCCCTACCGAGGTGACCGTATGGTCAAGGATGCCCGTGTGACGATCCCGGCAACGACCCCCAAGGGCAACCTTCGAATTTTATTCAGCGACGCGGATGTGGTGAATCGCTCCCAGAGAATGTTGCTATCCCGCAATCGGATGGTCGGCTTGACCCAGCTGATTTCCATGATGAACCAGGAGCACGCCAACGGGTGGCTCTACATCACTCTGCTGGGGCCCGGCCGCACAGTGTTTGTCCAGGACAACGTTCTGCCCAGCCTTCCTTCCTCGGTGGCTAACGTCATTGACCCGCGCCGGACCCAAAACCGTCTGACCCTCCGGACGGGATCTTCTCTCCACCAGCAAGCCATTCCGGTGGACTACGTCATCTCTGGAAGCCAGACGGTGGTGGTGAGGGTGAAATAGCCCCTGCATTGGGATCGGACCCCAACCCATGAGACATTTTCTAGTTGCTTTTTCCAGCTTGGCCCTCGCCCTGAACCTGTCGGCGGGCGACACGCAGTTCTGGGAACAGAAGGGCTACCAAGATTTTGACAAGGGCACGCTCCAGGGCCTGTCGCTTCGTAGCGACGGGAAATTGCGCCTG
Source organism: Terriglobia bacterium (assembly GCA_047514915.1). Classification (GTDB taxonomy): domain Bacteria; phylum Acidobacteriota; class Terriglobia; order JAJPHL01; family JAPKYU01; genus CBDBKE01. The sequence goes on along the minus strand of JAKZXP010000039.1, from coordinate 3,751 downwards.
GCGCCGAGGTTCCGGCAGGTCTGCGATCCTGATCTGAACTACATTTGGGCGCTGGCGGAGGACAGCCGCGGCAACGTCTTCGCGGGTGGGGGCTCGCCCGGTAAAGTCGTGCGCATCGGCTCCGCATCCGCCGCCAGCGGCGAGGCAAAACCGGAAACGGTGTTTGAGGTCAAAGACCTTGAGATTCATGCGCTGGCTGTGGATGCGGCGGATAACCTCTATGCCGCCACTTCGCCGGACCCCAAGATCTACAAGATCACCCCTGACGGCGAAGCCAGTGTCTTCTTTGAGCCTGAGGCAAAGTATGTGTGGGCGTTGGCTTTCGACCCGCAGGGTAACCTGCTGGTGGCCACCGGGGACAAAGGCGAGCTGTACCGGGTGGACCCCAAGGGTGAAGCCAAGCTGTTTTTCAAGAGCGAGGAAACCCATGCCCGCTCGATCGCCGTCGACAAGTCGGGCAACGTGATCGTGGGCACTGACCCCAGCGGGCTGATCCTGCGCATTTCCCCTGCAGGCGAAGGCTTCGTCCTGTACCAGGCGGCCAAGAAGGAAATTACGGCAGTGGCCATTGGCGCCGACGGTAGCATTTACGCGGCGGCGGTGGGCAACAAGCAACAGCGGCCGCCTACGCCGGCGGCTCCAGCGCCTCCGCCGTCCCAGGTGGTAGCCGCCGCTGCTACCGTGCGTCGTCTGAGCCGACCTGCGCCGCCTCCGGTGGCCGGCGGCACGGAGGTCTACCGGATCTTTCCTGACGGGGAACCGAGGCAACTGTGGGCCTCCAAGAATGAGGTCGTCTACGCCCTGGCTTTTGACAGCAACGGGAAGCTCCTGCTCGGCACCGGCAACCAAGGGAAGATTTTCCAGATCGACTCCGAGCACCTCTACACCAGCTTGCTGAAAGCGGAAGCCACCCAGATCACCGCCTTTTTGCAGACCCGCAGCGGCGCGCTTTACGCCGCGAGCAGCAATCTCGGAAGGGTGCTGGAAATTAGCAGCGCTTACGAGGCCGAGGGATCCTTCGAATCGGAGGTGTTTGACGCGCGCCATTTTGCGCGGTGGGGACGCGTCTTCTGGGAGGGGGAGACGCCGGACGGCTCCAGCGTGACGATGTTCACCCGCTCCGGTAACGTGGACAACCCGGACCGCAACTGGAGCTCCTGGTCGTCCGCTTACCGGTCACCCGGAGAAATCAGCAGCAGCCCCGGGGCGCGCTTCTTGCAGTGGAAGGGCGTGCTAACCTCCGGTCAAGGTAAGCGGACCTCGTTGCTGGACAAGGTAGAGATCGCTTACTTTCCTAAGAATCTGACGCCGATCATCGACCGCGTGGAGCCTACCCCGGCCGGCTACCGTTTTCAAGCCAGGGCGCCCGCAGCCCGCACAGCGGTGCAGCGTCTCACGCTGCGGCCGTTGAGCCCGCAGCGGCAGAAATCCCCAACCCCGGCCAAGCCGCGCATCTCACCCCCCACCCAATTGGTGCGAGAAAAGGGCGCCCAGGGGGCGCGCTGGGCTGCCCGCGACACCAACGACGACACCCTGATCTATGCGCTATACATCCGCGGCCGGGACGAAGGAACCTGGAAGCTGCTGAAAGACAAACTCACCACCCAATTCTACTCGTGGGATTCCACCGCGTTTCCCGATGGCGCCTATTACCTCAAGGTGACAGCTTCCGACGCCCCTTCCAACTCCGAACAGGATGCGCTGACGACCGCGCGCGAGGCCGGGCCCTTCGTGGTGGACAACACGCCCCCGCAAATCGCGGAGCTGGAAGCGAAGCCCGCCGGCGGGAAGCTGCGGATCCGTTTCCGCGCCACCGACGCCCTCTCCCCGATCCAGAAGGCTGAGTACTCACTGGATGGCTCGGAATGGCAAATGGTGCTCCCGCTGGACCAGCTCTCCGACTCGCTGCAGGAACACTATGGGTTCGCCCTGGGAGACAACACGTCAGGGGAACATACGATCGCGGTGCGGGTCTACGACCGGATAGAGAATCTCGCCGTGAAAAAGATTGTACTGCGGTAGAAGCAGATTCCAATTTCTACGACAGAAGCCTACGGTAGGGATCTCAAGCCCCTGTGCTGGCTGTGATCTTCTGGATCCGCAGCCGAACGGCGTTGTCCAGCGGTTCGAAGACGATAGCCGAGCCGATGGTCGGCTGGCCGTAGAGAATCTTCCCTGGGATTTCCAACGACCCGCTCGCGTCTTTCACTTTCAGCGCCACCCGCGATCCCTCCTCCAGCGGAACCAGCGTGTCCACAAAGCAGCCGCCTTCGCTGATGTCGGTGAGCCGCACATCCCAATGCGCATCTTCGTCGCGGCACCATACCTGAGCCTCGACCAGCCAGGACATGCGTGCGTGTTGTCTTTTGTCGGACATGATTCGTTGCTAGGCTAGCACAGGCCGCGAACGGAAAAAAGAGACTGCCGTTCCGCTCTGCCTAGCATTCGACCACGATTCCCGGAAAGAGAAAAGGTCGCGGCGTGCGTCAGGCCCGAAAATCACGAGCCCGCGGATTCTTTGGAGAGGACCGGCAGACGCAGGTCCCATGCCAGTCCCACGGCGCTCAGCAAACGGATGAACCAGTAGGTGGGATCCAATTCCCAAGCCTTCAATCCGTGCCGGGCCGAAGTGGGAAACGCGTGGTGGTTGTTGTGCCACCCCTCGCCATAGGACAACAGCGCCACCCACCAGGAGTTGGTGGAGAGATCATTGGTGGGGAAACTTTGGTATCCAAATCCATGGCTGGCTGAATTCACTAAAAAGGTGCAGTGATAGGTCAACACTAAGCGCACGAACACCCCCCACACCACGAAAGGCCATCCGCCCAGGACGTACAGCAGCACCGCCAGTAAGCCTGCCAGCCAGGGATACATCCGCGCCAGGAAGGTGTAGAAGGGCACGCGCAGCAAGTCTGGCACGTAGCGCTCGTTGAGCTTTTGCGAAACTTCGGGAGGGTGGTCCCAGAATATCCAGAACACGTGACTCCACCAGAAACTCTGGCGAGCGTTGTGGGGATCTCCCTCCTGGTCCGGATACTGATGGTGCTGGCGATGATGGGTGACCCATTCGATCGGTCCCCCGTGCAGGGAGAGCGAGCCGAACAGAGCCAGAGCGTATTCCAACGCGCGCGGGCACCGGAACGACCGATGCGTGAGCAGGCGATGGTAGCCCACGCAAATCCCCAGCCCGCCGCAGACCCAGTGGAGCAGGAAGCAGACGGCCACGGCTGCCCAGCTCGTATGCCACAGGGCGGCGATCGCTCCGAGGTGGATTCCCAGGACAATGGCAGCTTTTGCGGGAGAAAACTGCTCTCGAGTTGCCGGCACCGAACTCAACAGCGTGGCCGTGTCACTCATGGATCTCTTTCCGGCAATCGAGCCCGGCAATCAAATAAGTCCATCAGAATACTTGTTTCCTACTGATTCTGCAAGTCTTTGCACATCGCGGGCATCACTGCTTTGGATTCTTTTGGGGGTTCTCTTTGGCGTGCTTGGCGCGGATGGCCGAGGCGCGGGCCTCCAGTTTGGCCGCCTCGGCCTTCCGATTCGTCTTGCGCAGTAGGGCGGCGTAGTTCTCGAGGGCCATCGCCACGTTCGGATGCTCCGGCCCCAGAGCCTTCTCCCAGCTGGCCAGCGACCGCCGGTAGAGCGGCTCGGCTTCGGCGTATTTGCCTTGGTCATCGTACAGCGCCGCCAGGTTGTTGAGGCTCTGAGCTACATCGGGATGCTTCGGCCCCAGGGCCTTCTCCCG
>JAKZXP010000038.1:0-7224 GCA_047514915.1 Terriglobia bacterium | reverse complement strand
GGTCCAATGGTGCGGATGCAGCCGATCCGGCCAAAGCAACGGCAACACCCATGCCGGGAAGCTGTGCACCATGGCTAGTAGCGTTCCGTGCGGGCGTAGGACGCGGTGAATCTCAGCTAGGGCCGCCTGCGGATTACGCATGTGGTCAAATGCGTTGAAGCAGATGCACACATCTACGCTTGCCGAAGCCAGCGGCAGGTCTTCGCCTGCAGCAGCCAGCGACAGTTGCGGCTCGGCCAACGGCAGGCATCCGCCGTATTTGACCAGCAGCGGATACAGGCGCACTCGTGCCCCGGCTTCGGGCAGGAAGTGCACCAACCCGACCGGACCGCAGCCCACATCCAGTACCCGGCGACCGGCAAAGAAGTCGGGCGGCAAGGCGAATTTTCTCCGCTCGCCAGCCCAGTAGCTTTCCAGGTCCAAGCCCTGGTAGACAGGAAGTTCGCGCCAGTGCTCCCAGAAATCCAGCTCGCGCCGTTGGGCTTGGCGCCAGCGGCGCGCGGAAACCGATGCAGTGATCAAGCCGTTGAAGCTTTGCGGACCGCTGCCCGGGGATGCTCCTTTCTCCCTACGCATTCCCCTGCACATTCCTCTACACAGGCGATCCGGCCAGCTCGCCATTTCCCTGATGCAATTGTTCTTTGGCGTGAGGCGCCTTACGGCTAGGAGAGCGCCGAGCGGACAACCTTCTCCGTGAGCTGGAAGGCACGCGAAGCGACCGCCTTGAGGTCGGAAGCATAATCTTTACCTTGGATGCACTCCACGTGCCAGAACCCGTCGAATCCTTTGGCGTCGAGGACCTGAATAAATTCCTTCAACGGCAGTTCTCCTTCCCCGGGCATGATTCGGTCCAAGTCAATGCCCGGGTCGCTCAGGTCCGCTGGCGCATCTGCCAGATGGACAGCAACAATCTTGTCCAGCGGGAACGCCTCAAGGTCTTTCAAGCTTGAGGAACCCGCGTAGAAGTGATAGCTGTCGATCGTCACACCGCCATTTGCGGCGCCGGCAAGTTCCACTATTTCCCAAGCCACGGCGAGGCTTTTTAACTGAGGGGTCGGCCCGATAAACTCCAGACCCAGAGGCAACCCCAGGGTGTCCGCGTACTGGCACAGTTCCCGGAACCCCTGGGCAGCCTGGCGCACCTCTCCCGTTTCAAAGGACCCGACGATGCTGGCGTTCTGGCAGCCGGCGGCATGCGCCAGGTCCAGTGAAGACTTGGCGAGGGACAACGCGTTTTGCCGAGCGCTGCCACTGGCGAAAGCCCAGCCCTCGGCCACGAATGTGCATCCCGTCAGGGGCAGGTGGAGCTTCTGCGTGAGCGTCTTGAGTTGCGACAGGGCGCCGCGCTCCTGGTAAAAGGGAACCAGGTCCCACCAGCTCGTCCCGACCCCACCGAAGCCGGCCTCTTTGGCGATACGCATCTTGGTTTCCAACGGGCTGCTCGTCGGAACCCGGCCTTTCATGAACCATGGGAAATACCAGCCGATGACGCGGTGATCAATGAAGGAAAACTTCGGTTGCTTCATTAAAAGGATCTCCTCACAGCTATTTTGCCCACCGCGGCATACATGCCGGCCACGTTCACCCGGTCCGCGCCTCCCAACACCAAGCCTTCGGCGGCACGCTGGCCCAACCTGGCCCAACTGGGCGTTCCATCTTCCCACTTGTTGTGGGTCGGCCGCAAGATCGGTCCTCCAGCCGCAGAGCTTAAGTTTCCCCTGCGGTGGCTGGTTGAAGACAGGCAGCAGGCGCGCTTCGTCGTTCAGCCCATCCGTGCTGGAGGCAAACACCAGCCAGTTGCCGTCCGGGGAAACTGGGAGTGCAAGTCTAGCAGGGTGCTGAAAAACTCGGGAAACCGCTCGCTAATGGTCGCGGCTCTGAATCAGCTCGACTGATTCCCCAGTGGTTACCGAGCCGCGCGCGTAAGCAAGCGGTCCACAGAATCAGTTTTTCAGCACCCTGTTAGGTCTGCATTGCGAGTGAGGCACCGCAATTCTCCAGCAACTGTGTCTTTGTTCAACTCAAGCTTGGGTTCAACTCAAGCGTTGGGTTCAACTCAGCTTGGTAGGCTTGCGCGGGGTGTCCGGTTCCAGGCCTTTGACGGCAGCGAGCGCGGCGGCGAAAAGCTGTCCGGGAACGATGTAAGGGATGGGTGCGTACAGCTCCTGGAGCGCCACGGGGATGCGCAGCAGGCGCGTCGCCAGCTTGTCCAGAGGCCGGCAGGAGATGACCAGGCTTTCTGCGCGCACTTCCTGCAGCCTCCGGAGGATGTCGGTGGTGCCCTCTTGCGTCAGGCCGGGCGGCGCGAAAACGATCACCGGGAAACCGGATTCCACTCGTGTAGAAGTTGACAAGAAAACGGCCGAAGAGAAGCGTTCGGCGACCACGTCGCAGGTTTCCGTGAGCTTCAGGGCCAGCTCCCAGGCGTTGGCGTAATTCAGCCCGCGGGCCACCACCGCCGCATGCCGCAGAAAGCGGTAGCGCTCCACCAGAGACTCCACCTGAGAACGCAGCTTGAGCGCGCGTTCGGCGTGATCCGGCAGCCGCGCCAAGTCCTCCAGTGCGATGCGTCCACCCAGCCCCCAGGCCAGCAGGTAGAACAGGAGCAACTGGCTGGTGTAGGTCTTGGCGGCCGTCACGCCGCGCTCCTTGCCCGCATGAACGAACCAACACTCGTCCACCAGGCCGACCATCGAGGACTTCGGCTCATTGGTCATGCCCAGGGCGTAGGCCCCATGCTTGCGACAGGATTCCAGGACCAGATTGACATCCGCATCCTCCCCAGACTGCGAGAGGCCGACCGCCAGCGCGCCTTCCAGCCGCAGCCCGCTGCGGTACAGGGTGTGTACCGAAGGCGCGCAGAGAGAGACTGGGATACCGGTGGTGATTTCGATCAGGTAACGGCCGAACAGGGCGGCGGTGTCGGACGTGCCCCGAGCCACCAGCACCACCAGGCGAAAGTTGCGCAGTGAGGAGAGGGTGCGGAATCGTCGGGCCTTGCCCAACTCCCGCTGGTAGGTGCGCTCGAGCGCTCCCGGCTGCTCTTCAATTTCGCGAAGCATGATGGACATAGGGCTTGCTCATCTGGCGGCGGTCGCCTGCCGGGACTATTGTATGCCTGCTTGTCCAAGAAGTGGATGACAACCCAGGATGCTTGTCTAACAAGTGGATGACAACCCGGCCTGCTTGTCCAACAAGTGGATGACAACCCGGTAGGTCCCAGCTTTGTCCGACTTGCTGAGGAGGACTGGTTCAGCAGTCTGAAACTGGCAGAGCCGCCACCGACAGGGAGCCGTCGGTGCGCAGGCTCACTGCGCTACTGGCACGTACTTCCGCGGCAGGGCGATGACCTCCCGCGCCGCCAGCGGGCCGGCGGGCGCGCGCAAGATGTGCGGCGTCAGCACCATGATCACCTCGGTTTCGGCGGTCTCCTGCGTGCGCTGCCCAAACAGGTGACCCAACACCGGAACCTCAGCCAGGAAGGGAGTTCCGACCAGCGAGCTGCGTTCTTCCCGGGACAGGACGCCGGTGATCAGGGTGGCCTGCCCATTGCGAACCCGCACCACCTGCTCCGTCTCGCGGTTGCTGAAGCTGGGCAGGCCGCTGAACGTCTGCCCGGTCAGCGATCGCGCTTGAGCCTGCACGTGCAAAGAGATCTCCTGCCCACTGTGGATCCGCGGTGTGACCTGCAGCTTGATCCCGATGTCCTCAAAGGTGAACGACGGGACGGGGTTGATCAAGGTCCCCGGCTGCTGCCCTTGCTGTAGATCGGCGGCAAAGGCGGGGGAGTAGATGGCGTTGACGACCGGGAAGCGCTCGCCCACCAGCAGGGACGCGGGCTGGCCGTCGGTGCCGCGTACCGTCAGGGTCGAGATCCTCTGCACCAGCACCTCGGAGAGCCGGGCGCGAAATTCGATAAAGGGTAGGGTCACGCCAAAGAAGCTGAGACCTCCGCCAAATGTGCCCAGAGGCGGTTGGGACTCGGCGCCTGCGGTAGCCGGCGCGCGCCCGAGCAGCTGCGACAGGGGGACCGCCACGCCCGACTGCACCCGACCATTCAGCGGGGACAGCTTGAACAGGCTGCTCTGTTGGAGGGAGAGCACTCCCAGCTCACGGGCGCGCCGGGAGTTCACCTCCAGGGTCTCCAATTCCAGTAGCACTTCGGGGCGGCCCACATTCAAAATCCGCACCAGACGCTCGGCTGCCCGCACCTTGGCTGCGCTGTCGCGCACCGTAATTACTTTCTGTACCGGGTTGGGCCGCACAAACCTCATCTCCAGCAGCGCCCGCAGTGCGTTGGCGACTTCGGTGATCGCCTCCGGCGTAGCCAGTTCGTTCACCACCAAGTGCTGCAACACCTGGCGCTCGAACTGCTTCCTGTTCTGGGGGGTATCGGGAGCCACCAGCGCCACCTGTTCCGCCAGCGGCGCGATGATGGTCCCGGTGACGGTGGCCAGGACACGAGCGGCGGTAGCAAAATCCGCTTCTTCTAGATGGAATCGCGTACGGGCACGTGAGACCGCGTCCTCAAATTCAAACTGGATTCCGTAGAAGGCGCCCAAGGCCAGGTACAGAGCGCGCGGGTCACCGCGCAGGTTCCAGGCACGACGCACCGGGCGCGGCTCCAAGGCCAGCAAGGGTTTAATCACCGGCAGCCTGGGGGCAGGGGCCGGGCGTTGCTGCCGCCCTGCCGCCAAGTCCGCCGCTTCCCGGGCACGCTCCAGTTGCTGGCGCGCGAATTCGTTGGAGGAGTCCAGTTCCGATGCCTGCTCAAACTGGCTCACCGCTTCGGCGTAGCGTTTCTGGCGGACCAGGCGCAGGCCGGCGCTCACGTGCTGGAACACCGCACGCTGGCGGGCCATCTCGCGGCGCAGGATCATGCGGGAGTCCCGAGGCGCAAGTTCGGCGGCGTGCTTGTAAGCGTCCAGAGCCTCGCGAAGCTTACCCGCCTTTTCCAGGCGCTGCCCCTCGCGGTAGGCCCGCTGGGCCTGCCGGTCGGCGGCTTGACCCAGTCCCGCCAACAGCAACAAAACACACAGGATCCTGCCCGTGGCAGCAATTCCGGTCGTCGTCATGCCGGGGTTCACCCTGCTAGGATAGACGATGTCCGAGCCGCTGGCGTTGAGTCACTCATCCACCCGGATAGGCCGGATAGGGTGGCCCGCGGCTTAGCCGTTCACTCATTTGCGCTTGCCGGTCACCTAAGCCCTCTGCTAGGGTATCCTCTTTCATAACTTGCCTCTGGCGGAGAGGCTAGTGTATTCTTTCTGCAGAGGCCTGGTTCCTCGGCGATACTGTGGGAAGTTGCGGTGAAGCTGGGGACCTGAAGGGAGTTCGCCGATGGTATATGTGATTGCCGAGCCTTGTATTGGAGTGAAGGATACGGCCTGCGTGGACGCTTGCCCGGTGGACTGCATCCACCCCAAGAAGGACGAAGCTGAGTTCGAGAGCGTCGAGCAGATCTACATTGACCCGGTCGAGTGCATTGATTGCGGGGCCTGCGTGCCCGTCTGCCCGGTCACGGCAATCTTTGCGCTGGATGATCTGCCGGAGAAGTGGAACAACTTCACCGAGATCAACGCCAACTGGTACAAGAAGTAGCCGCGCCTAGAGTGTTTGCCTAGAGTCACGGCCGCCCAGGTGCGTGGCGCTAGCGTTCCAACGACTGGCTCTTTCTGAAGTTCCTAAATCCCGGTTGCCGGTTCCCTTGCTCCTGCACGTGATCCGCCTTCGAATGCTTGCACCTGCACGTGGCGGCAGTCTGCCGGACGATCGCTCCAAGGACTATCGCTCCCCGATTTTTGCTCCCCGGATTTTTGCTCCCCGGATTTTCGCTCCAAGGTTAAAGTCGGGCCGCGCGCTCGTGAAGCATCTCCTCTGGTGCCCTGGGCACCAAGAATCATGTAGGGTATTTGTGCATTCGCTTGTGCTCTGTCCTCGAGAGCACGGAAGCGGCGGTGTGGTCATGATTCTCTGGACGCGAGTAGCGATGATTGGCTTTGCCCTGGCGGCGGGGCAGGTGGTAATGGCACAGCACGGCCAGATCCTGGACATGCCGCCGCAAAAGAAAATGTCGCCCCCAGCCAGCAGCCCGCCGTTGGCCGAGGTGGCGGAAGCGCCGGATGAATTGGTGGTGGGCGGGAAGGTGGTAGGCAAGCGGGTCGAACCGGAGCCCGGAGAGTTCTGTCTGGTCTGCAACGAACGACTGCACGAGGGGGATGTGGTGTATCTGGTGCAGGGCCAGCGGGTCGCGGTCCACCTGGGAGCGTGCATAGAACATCTAATCGCCGAGCCGAGCCGTTGGCTTTCGCAGCTCCAGCCGGGTGGCGCTTTCCTGAGCGCCCGAGGGGATCAGGTGGCTCTCTCGCCGTTCTGGTTCTTCGCCGGGCTCTACGTCCTGCTGGGGGTGGTCTTTGCAGGCGCCTGCGCGCACCAGGCGGTGCAGAAAGCCCTGCCGCCGGTTCGCTGGTTCTTCGTCGGGTTGTTCTTGAATGCGGTGGGTTACTTGGTTCTGGTCACTCGACCGTCTGGCCAAGTGAGCCAGCTCCCTGAGGGCGTTCCGAAGGGTCTGCGCAAGGTGCCCCACACCCATTCCTTCACCGAGTGTCCCAAGTGCGGCTACCACAACCACCCGTCCGCTCAATCCTGCCTGGGTTGTGGTGCAGCGGTGACCCCGTCGTTTGAATCCGAGGCCGCTCGCTGGCGCAAAGAGCATTTCACCCAATAAAACGCCAATAAGAAGAAAGATGCTCGGAAAACTCCAGCGCTGGATGGAAGGGATCTTCGAGACGGCCAACGGGACGGCTCGGCGCCCGGATCTCAACCAGCATCGTGAGTCCAATATCCCTGGTCTGTACGTCATCGGCGACCTTGCCGGGGCACCGGTGATCAAGCTGGCGATGGAGCAGGGTGTGGAAGTCATCGAGCACATCGCCCGGAAGCTGGAGACTCGCTCCAGTGACCCGAACGTGTACGACGTGATTGTGGTGGGTACCGGAGCCTCTGGCTTGAATGCGGCGCTGGCCGCCAAAGACAAGGGGCTGCGCTGCCTGGTGTTGGAGAAGAACAAGATTGCCAACACCATCGAGGATTTTCCTGAGGGCAAGTGGATCTACGCCGAGCCGGACGACACCCCGCCCAAGGGCAAGCTCTGGCTGGACGGGGCCACCAAGGAAACGCTGATCGAACGCTGGAACCAGATCATCCGCGACCACGACCTGGAGG
>JAKZXP010000037.1:0-12567 GCA_047514915.1 Terriglobia bacterium | reverse complement strand
CCTCCGGAAGGCAATGTTGATGCTGGAACCCGCATCAATACTGACGTTGGAGTCATTCAGAAGGTTGCCGCCGATAGTTCATAAAGGAAATCCGGGTTTATATGGGAAACTGGATTAGTGAGAACAACTCCACTTTCCATACGGTGCAGGTGCCCGGTCTCAACAATGACTTTCACACCTACAAGTTCATCTGGAAGGAGGGGAAGATAACCTTCTACGTGGACGGAGTAGAGAAAGCGACCCACACAACGAATGTGCCAAGCGCCCCCGCACACTTCATGATCAACCACTGGGGAACGAATAACCCGAATGGGTTTGGGGGTGAGGCAACCATTGGAGAAGATCAAGCTCGATACTTCCACGTGGACTGGGTAGAGTTTACGCCGCCGCCAGCCCCGCCGCCAGCCCCGAGCAATTTGACAGCCAGCGTAAAAAGTTCAGGCAGAGGCAACAACAAGATAGTCGAAAAGGTACTTTTGGACTGGCAGGATAATTCCACCAATGAAGACAGCTTCATCATTGAGCGCTGCCAAGTCTTTGGAAAGGGAAAGAATAAGTCCTGCAATTTCGTCCAGCTTGATTTCGTAGGTGGAAACAGCATCACGTACTCCGATGCTACCGTTACAGGCCGGAAGACGTACCGATACCGGGTGAAGGCGCACAACGACATCGGCGACTCACCGTTCTCGAACGTCGCGCAGGCTAAAACACCATAGGCTGCGACCCTGGCACTCCGAACTCTGACAGGACTGAAAGCACTTCTGTCACCTATAGTTAGTCCCCCGTAGTCGCTGTGCTGGTGCCGCTGATGCTCACCTACTACACCTCGCCCAGCTAAAGGCTTCAGGCACCGCCAGAGCTGCCCATTAGTTGGGGGTGCACTTCTTCGGGGGTTGAGCGCCGATATAACTCCTATATTTGTAGTGACCATCTTCTATGCGACCGCCGCAGACTTCCATCGGCAGACGGAAGGATTTCCTTGCTCCCACAGCAGTGCTTGATGTAGAAGGACGCGGCGAGGGGCCATGAATCTGGTTGGCGCACGCTGGGCGGTGATCTGGCTACTGGTGGTGAGCTGGTGTGGCTCGGCTTTGGCACAGGGTTTTCCCCAGCAAGCCAGCCAGGTGACCGCGGGCGCCAGGCAGCAGCAGGAGGACACCCGCTCCGGCGCAGGCGATGCGCGCTGGCGTCGCGGCGCTACGGAGTGGGGGGTTTTCTCCGGCGGCGGCCCGGCGATTGCGGGTGGTGTGCGCGACCGGGGCTTCTGGTTTGTGGCCGGGCGCTGGGGACGCCAGATCACTGCTGACCGCGGCGACTCCTGGGCGCGGGGCCATCTCCAGTACGCCATCGAGGCCATCCCGCTTTACCTGCATTTCCAGTCCGAGACCGTCTACGGCGCAGGCATCACCCCCTTCCTGCTCCGCTACCACTTCACCCGCCGTCGAAAGCTTGTGCCGTTCCTGGAGGCGGGCGCCGGAATCCTGGCAACCACCGAGCAGGTGCCGGAGGGCACCTCGCGCTTCAACTTTACTCCGCAGGCCGGAGTAGGGCTCCAGTTCGTGACCGCATCCGGACCGGCCTGGACCCTGGGCGTCCGCTACCACCACACGTCGAACGCCGGGATCGCCCAACGAAACCCCGGCGTCAACGCGATCGTTTTCCACGCTGGGATTTCCTGGTGGAAGTGAAACGGCTCGCCGTGGCGCTGTCCTCTTGCGCCTCATCTGGTATGGTGTGTGGGCTGGCAGGTGAGTTCCCATGGGCGAGCTGCAATCGCACACGCTAAACGCTGAACGTCCGCAGCCCCCCCGGTTGTATCGCTGGGTCGTGCTGTTGTTCCTGAGCGTCGCGATGGCGGGCAACTACTACGCCTACGACAGCATCAGCCCGCTGGCCGACGTCCTGAAGCAGCAGTTGGGCTTTTCCGATTCCAACATCGGCCTGCTGAACGCCATCTACAGCATTCCCAACGTCTTCATGGTGCTGATCGGCGGCTTCCTGATTGACCGGATCGGCACCAAGCGAGCCACCTTCATTTTTGGAGTGCTCTGTCTGCTGGGGGCGGCGCTGACGGCCGCCACCGATCGGCTGGCGATGATGGCTGCCGGAAGGCTGGTCTTCGGCATGGGCGCCGAGTCGCTGATTGTCTCAGTCACCACGGCGCTGGCCAAGTGGTTCCGCGGCAAGGAACTCAGCTTCGCCTTCGGCCTGAACCTTACCCTCGCCCGGCTGGGCTCCTTCGTCGCCCTGAACTCGCCCACCTGGGCGGGCCGCTATTACGAGCACTGGCAAGGGCCCCTGCTGCTGGCGGTCGGCTTCAGCGGCTTTTGCGTGGCAGGCGCCATCATTTATTGGCTCCTGGAGAGCCACGCGGAGCAAGCCTACGAACTGGGCCAGACTGGGGCCACCGACAAGGTGGTGTGGCGTGACATCTTTAAGTTCAGCAAATCCTATTGGTACATTGTGGCCCTCTGCATCACCTTCTATTCGGCTATCTTTCCCTTCCAGACCTTTGCGGTAAAGTTTTTCATCGAGGCGCACGGGACCTCGCGCGAGACCGGCGGCTTCCTTTCCAGCATGCTCACCCTGTTCGCCATGATCGCCACGCCGCTGTTCGGCCTGCTGGTGGACCGGGTGGGCAAGCGGTCGCTGCTAATGATGTTCGGTTCGCTGCTGCTGGTGCCGGTGTACCTGATCATGGCCTACACGGGCCTCTCGCTCTACATCCCGATGGCCATGATGGGTGTGGCCTTCTCGCTGATCCCGGCCGTGATGTGGCCTTCGGTGGCCTACATTGTGGATCAGCCGCGCCTGGGCACCGCCTATGGGTTGATGACCATGATCCAGAACATCGGCTTGGCGGGTTTCAACCTGCTGGTTGGGTGGGGCAACGACTACACGGGCGCCAGCGCCGCCAATCCCGGCGGCTACGCCCTGGGGATGTGGATCTTCTCCATCCTGGGGATTTCGGGTGTGCTGTTTTCCTGGCTGCTCCGTCGGCAGGAGACCGGCCCCCACGCTCACGGCTTGGAAACCATCACGACGGCTTCGGCCGGATAGGGCTGATCAAGGAACGAACGAGAAGTATTTCTCCTCTGCGGAAATCTGCGTAATCTGCGGATTCGCAATGCTTCTGGTTTTTCCAAAGAATCTCTGTAGGGAACCCTAGATGGAGAACTCCTTCTTCACCTTCGCGGACTTTTCAGCGACGGTTCGGGCCAGGCGTTCCTTGTGCTGGCGCAGGCGGTCGGCCAGCCTGCCGTCGCTCGTGGCGATGATCTGGACGGCGTAGATGGCGGCGTTCACCGCGCCGGCCTTTCCCACAGCCATCACTCCCACCGGCACCCCGCCCGGCATCTGTACCGCAGCCAGCAACGAGTCCATGCCCGACAGCGCCGTGTTCGCGATGGGAACGGCGATCACCGGCAGGGTGGTCTCCGCAGCAATGGCTCCCCCCAGGTGAAACGCGCCGCCGGCACCCACCACGATGGCCTTCAGGCCACGCTTCACCGCGGTGCGCGCGTATGCAGACGCGCGCGCCGGCGAGCGGTGCGCGCTGGCGATCTCCACTTCAAAGGGAACGCCGAACTCCTTCAGTGTCCGGGCGGTTTCCGTCATCAGCGGCAGGTCTGAATCACTGCCCATCACGATCCCCACGAGGGGCCGGGTCCTGGAACTTGCTTTGGAGTTGCTCATGCGGGTTTCCTGTTCAGTCCCTTTCTGCCGATGTCGCGGCGGTAATGCATCCCTTCAAAGTGAATTTTCTCGACAGCGCCGTAGGCCCGGGAGATGGCCTCGCGCAGGTCGCTTCCGCCGGCGGTGACACCCAGCACGCGCCCACCGGCGGTGACGTACTGGCCGTCACGGAGCCGCGTGCCGGCGTGGAACACTTTTACGCCAGGTAACGCTTCGGCTTCGCCCAGGCCGGCGATGGGTTTGTCGCGCGTGAACTCACCCGGGTAGCCGCCGGAGGCAGCCACCACGCAGACGGTCGCGCCCTCCGACCACTCCGGCTGAATGGCCGCCAGGCCGCCGCCCGCAGCGGCCTCGAGCATCGGCACCAGATCCGATGCCAGGCGCATCATCAGTGGCTGGGTTTCCGGGTCGCCGAAACGTACATTGTATTCCAGCAGGTGCGGGCCCTCGGCGGTGATCATCAGCCCGAAATACAGGATGCCCCGGTAGGGAGTGCCTTCGGCGGCCATACCGGCCAGCGTCGGCTGCACGATCTTGTCCATAGTCCGCTGCCGCAACGCCTCCGACAGGATGCCGTCGTCGCAGTAGGCGCCCATGCCGCCCGTGTTGGGTCCCTGATCGTTGTCGAAGACCGGCTTGTGGTCCTGCGTCGGGGCCAGCGCCAGCGCCGTTTCCCCGTCGGTCACCACCGTGAAGGTGACTTCTTCTCCTGCCAGGAAGCGCTCTAGCACCAGGCGGCGGCCAGCCTCGCCCACCAGCTCGCCGGCGAGCATTTTTTCCAAAGTAGCCTCGGCCTGGCGGGAGTCGGCGGCTACGACCACGCCCTTTCCGGCGGCTAGGCCGTCGGCCTTCAGCACGACCGGAAAACCGAAACGCGGCAGGTGCTGGCGAGCATCCTGGGGATGCTCGCACACCACGGACTCCGCCGTGGGGATGCCGTGGCGTTGGGCGAACTGTTTCGCAAAAATCTTGCTGCCTTCCAGGCGGGCGGCGGCACGCGTGGGACCCACGATGCGTAGGCCCCGGGCCTGGAACTCGTCCACCACGCTCGCCACCAGCGGCGCTTCCGGCCCAACCACAGTCAGGTCGGCCCCCAGGCGCTGCGCCAGCTCAGCCATCTCCGCCGGACGCAGGATGTCGCCGCGCTCCAGCGCCGCTTCATCTGCGATGCCGGCATTGCCGGGCACACAGTAGACCTGCTCGACCCGCGGGCTTTGCTGCAGCTTCCACACCAGCGCATGCTCGCGCCCGCCAGAACCCAGCACCAAGACTTTCATCTGCGCCATGATCGGGAAGCTGCCATTATCCTCCGGCCGCGCCTTCTGTCAATCACGCTCCGCTGCCGGAACCAGTTCGGCGAGGTCCCGTGTCCTTGACTTGAGGGCGACTCGCCCGGTGACTCGCAGATTGAGCAGCTGCCGACTTGAGATATACTAAGGGCAGATCCACCGAGGATAGCATGCCGGCCGAGCAGCAAATCTGGCGCAGCGATCCGGAAGTTCTTGGAGGCACCCCCGTCTTCGCGGGCACACGTGTTCCTGTGCGGTCTCTTTTTGACTATCTGGAGGGAGGGGAATCCCTCGACGAATTCCTGCGGCAGTTCCCTTCCGTGCGACGTAGCCAGGCCATTGCAGCACTCGATATGGCCCGCGAATCGCTGCTAGCCGGTGCGCATTCTACTTGATGAAAACATTCCGGTCGACCTCGTCGCCGACTTGGTTGGCCATGACGTCGCCACCGTAGTCGGCCTTGGGTGGACTGGGGTTGCGAACGGCGAGCTGTTGAGCCGAGCTTCAGGGAAGTATGGCGCATTCGTCACGATGGACCGTAGCATCGAACACGAGCAGAGCGTTTTGACCCTGCCGTTCGGGGTCCTCGTGCTGCGCGCGCCTTCTAACCGACTCGTTCATCTGCGGCCCCTGGCCTGCAATTCTGAATGCGTTGACGGCTTTGGAGCCCGGACAGTTAAGGCACGTCGGCCCCTAACCAAGGCATGCACCCAACCGCCCAATTTGTCGGCCGGTGTTTTCGTCCTAGCCTCACTGGGACCGGGCTTATCCAGGCCAGCATAAAGAATCACTAGGTTGCGAGCCGACGCTAGGGGAATTGGCTGGGCATGACGACCAACTTAGAAC
Source organism: Terriglobia bacterium (assembly GCA_047514915.1). Classification (GTDB taxonomy): domain Bacteria; phylum Acidobacteriota; class Terriglobia; order JAJPHL01; family JAPKYU01; genus CBDBKE01. The sequence goes on along the minus strand of JAKZXP010000037.1, from coordinate 6,736 downwards.
GGTACAGATCAGATCTTACAAAGCTGATCGAGTTAGGGGAACTAATGCGGGCCGACATCGAGCTGCGAGCCTTGGCAGAGTCTGGACGGCTCACGGACAAACAGAAGGAGGTAGCAGCCAAGCTGACCGGTAAGTTGGAAGCCGAGTATCAGCGATGGTACTCCGAATCATTGGCCGTCATTCGTCAGCTTCTCCCGGCTAGGCTCGGCGATTTCGAATCGCTTTACAAGGGAGACGCACGGCGGAAGGTGGTCGAAGCAGCTACATACACTATTCAGGACTGGTTGCTTGGAATCCGTGCAGCGCCTGACGTCTATGGCAAGAAGCTCTTTAACGACCTCGCCGGCGTTGCAATGCGTTTTGCAACTCAAGCTCAAATCCTCGAAGGTGTCAAGGCCCGCTTCGAGACCAGCCTTTTCGAGATTCGACAGCTTGTTCAAGCTGACCTATTTGATTCAGAGCTTGAAGCCTCACGAGAACTCCTGAGGAACGGCTTTCTTCGTGCCGCAGGCGTCGTTGCTGGAGTTGTTCTGGAGAAGCACCTTCAAGAGGTGTGCAACAGCCACTCCGTCCCCGTCCGCAAGAAGAATCCGACAATTGGGGATCTCAACGACGCCTTGAAAGAGGCAGGTGTTGTCGATGTGCCCACATGGCGGCAGATTCAGAGACTCGGGGACCTGCGCAACCTTTGCGGCCATAAGAAGCCTCGCGACCCGACCAAGGACGAGGTTGCCGAACTGATCGAGGGTTGTGCAAAAATCGCGAAGACCATCTATTAGCGGAAGATATGCAAAGGCCCAGCCCAACCGGGCGCTGCAGGCGACGGCCGGAACCGGGCCGTGCCTGAGTGCCCAACTGGTTACCACCCGGAGGATCGCAGTCCCCCCAAGAAAAGGGAATCGCTGTACCGAGGTGCGGGAACGCTTGGGCGCCCGCGGTGGGACACGATACAATGAGCAGAATGCTTCCTGAGTTCAGCGAAAGCTACGACGTGGTGGTGATCGGCGCCGGGCACGCCGGATGCGAGGCGGCCATGGCCACCGCGCGCATGGGCTTGAAAACGGCCTTGTGCACAATCAACCTGGATCTGATCGCGCAGATGTCCTGCAACCCTGCCGTGGGCGGCATCGCCAAGGGCCACCTGGTGCGCGAGGTGGACGCGCTGGGCGGAATCATGGGTGAGGTGACCGATGCGGTAGGCATCCAGTTTCGCCTGCTCAATACCAGCCGAGGCCCGGCCGTGTGGTCGCCGCGCGCACAGTGCGACAAGAAGCAGTACCGGATCAAGATGCGGCAGATGCTGGAATCGGAGCCCAACCTGAAAATCAAGCAGGCCGAGGTAGCCGACCTGGTGCTCGAGGAGCCTGGGAGATCATCTACTACGTCCGTAGTAAATAAACTGCGCGGTGTCCGACTCTGCGACGGACGCCTCTTTCGCGCCGATGCCGTGGTCATTACGACAGGCACCTTCTTGAACGGGCTGATCCATGTGGGCGAAACGACCTACCCGGCAGGGCGCGGTGGAGAGCCTCCGTCACAGTTGCTGGGCGAGGCGCTCAAGTTGCTGGGATTCCGCACCGCGCGGTTGAAGACGGGCACGCCGCCGCGGCTCGATGCCCGTTCGATTGACTGGAGCCGCTTCCAGCCGCAGCACGGAGACCCCGAACCGGTGCCGTTCTCGTTCCGCACGGCGGCCATCGAGCGCGAGCAGCTCCCCTGCTACATTGCCTTCACCAGCGAGGAGACGCGCCGGGTGATCCAGGCAAACATCCACCGTTCGCCGCTGTACAGCGGCCAGATCCGTGGGATTGGCCCGCGCTACTGTCCTTCGATGGAAGACAAGATCGTGAAGTTCCCCGACAAGGAGCGCCACCAGCTTTTCCTGGAACCTGAGGGTCTGGACACGCATGAGATCTACCTCAACGGCATGTCCACCAGCATGCCGATTGACGTGCAGTCAGCAATGGTGGCCTCCGTGCCGGGTTTGGAGAATGCCGAAATGATCCGGCCAGGCTACGCCATCGAGTACGATTCGGTGGACCCTACGGAACTGTATCCGACGCTGGAGACCAAGAAAATCTCGGGGCTGTTTCTAGCCGGCCAGATCAACGGCACCTCCGGCTACGAGGAGGCTGCCTGCCAGGGCATCATGGCCGGCATCAACGCCGGAATGAAGGTAAAGGGCTGCAAGCCGCTGGTGCTGGACCGCGCGCAGGGCTACACCGGCATCCTGATTGATGACCTGGTGACCAAGGGGACCAACGAGCCCTACCGCATGTTCACCTCGCGGGCCGAGTTTCGCCTGCACCTGCGGATTGACAACGCCGACTGCCGCTTGACCCCGCTGGGCTACCGCGCCGGGCTGGTGAGCGAGCAGCACTACCGCGAGTTTCTGGCCAAGCAGAAGCGCATCGCACGCGCCATCGGTTTGCTCAGCGAGCTGCGGGCCGACCCGCGCGATGCCCTCTGCGCCCGGCTACTGGCCAAGCTGGACGGCGCTGCGGCCTGGGCCGAGCGACCCACACTGGCGCAGTTGCTGCGGCGCCCCGAGGTCTCGATCGAAGACATGGCCGAGATGCTGCGCCGCGCCATTGGCGAGCCCGTCACCCAACTGGAGCTCAAGTGCGCCGAGATTAATGTGAAGTACGAGGGATACCTGAACCAGCAGCAGCGGCAGATGGAGCGCCTGAAGAGAGGCGAGAGGCGGCACATCCCGGAAAGCTTCGACTACAGCGGCATTCCCGGCATCTCGCGCGAGGTGTGCGAGAAGCTGACGCGCGTCCGACCGCTGACGCTGGGACAGGCTGGTCGCATTCCTGGCATCACCCCAGCCGCCCTCGCCATCCTCAACGTGTGCCTGGAAGGCGCGGCGCGTGGCAAGCCCGATGGCACGCACTCAGCCGCCTGAGGGCTCCGAAGGCGCCGCGCTGCGAGAGCTTCCCACCATACTGGCCGAGGTTGGCGTCAGCCTCGACGAGCCCGCGCTTCGAGTTCTTCGCACCCACTTTGAACTACTGATTCGCTGGAACCGCAGGGTCAACCTGACCGGCGTTCGCGACCCAAGGCAAATTCTGCGCCGCCACTTTGTCGAATCGCTCTTCCTCACCACAGTGATGCCACTGGGACCCGGGCTACTCTACGACGTTGGCTCGGGAGCCGGGTTTCCCGGGCTGCCACTGAAGGCCGCTCATCCCGAGATGCAAGTGGTCCTAGTGGAATCGGTGCAGAAGAAGGCGGCGTTCTTGAAGGAGGTAGTTCGCACGGCTGACTTGCAGGGGGTCCGCGTCGAAGCGACGCGCGCCGAGGAGCTAGCGCGCCGCCCGGACCGGGAATTGGGCCGCTGGCTTACCATGCGGGCCGTGGGGCGTCTGGACCGGCTGCTGCCACTACTGCGACAGCTTCTTCTCCCCCAGGGTCAGGTGGCGCTGTTCTTGGGAGCAGCCGATGCGGAACGGGCCAGCAGGGTGAGCAGCTTTGCGTGGAGGGAGCCGGTGACAGTGCCTGGTTCGGAGCGCCGGGTGATTCTGGTGGGCCAAACTCAGGCTCAGGCTCGATAAGTTCCACGTGGAACATTATTGAAGTTGCGGCGAGGTTGCTGCTTGCAATCGGCATGGCCAGGTGCTACGTTAGTTAACGAATTTGTTTAAAACATTTCATCTTGAGGCTGGCTTAGGCCAAAATTCCATGGCCCGCGTGATCGCGATTGCTAACCAAAAGGGTGGCGTTGGCAAGACCACCACCGCCATCAACCTGGCCGCTTCGCTGGCCGCGGCCGAGTGCCGCGTCCTGCTGGTGGACTGTGACCCCCAGGCCAACACCACGAGCGGGTTGGGCTTTCGCAAGAATCACAAGCGCCTCACCCTCTACGATGCGCTGCTGGGCGAGGCTTCGCTCGACGAGGTGGTGCTCGAGACCGAGTTGCAGGGCCTTTGGCTGGTGCCGTCCGACAAGAACCTGATCGGGGCCAATCTGGAGCTGATCGACGAGGAAGCCCGTGAGCACCGGATGGCCCGTCTGCTGGCCCCGCTCCGCTCCGAATACCTCTACATTGTGATTGACTGCCCGCCGGCTCTGGATCTGCTGACCTTGAATGCCCTGGTGGCAGCCGATGCGGTGCTGGCTCCCATCCAATGCGAGTACTTCGCGCTCGAGGGAGTCGCCGAGCTGTTGGATACGGTGGAGCGCATCCGGCAGGCCTTCAACCCCGCGCTGGCGCTCGAGGGGGTGCTGCTCACCATGTACGACGAGCGCACCAACCTCTCGCGACAGGTGGCTGAGGATCTGCGCGGATACTTCGGCGAGAAGATATTCACTACCATCATCCCGCGCAATGTGCGTTTGGCCGAAGCCCCCAGCTTCGGCAAGCCGATCTTGCTCTACGACGTGCGCTCGCGCGGAGCCGAAAGCTACATCCGCCTGGCAAAGGAGATCATCGCCCATGTCCAACCTGGAATTGGCATCCAGCGATCGGCAACGGCGTAAGGTTTTGGGGCGCGGGCTGGGCGCGCTGCTGGAGTCGCGTACGACGACCGGCGGGCTGCCTACGCCTCCGGGAATCGTTCCCGGCCCCGCCGCAGACGCGGCGCCCAGCCTGCGCCAGATTCCGCTGGAAGCCATCGAGCCCAACCCCAACCAGCCGCGCAAGAAGTTTCCAAAAAGCGGCCTGGAGGAACTGGCGGAATCCATCCGCGCCCACGGTCTGCTCCAACCCATCCTCGTTACTCCCGTCGTCACTCCCACCTCGGGGCGGGGCGCGACAGGAAGGTTTCAGCTGGTGGCCGGGGAGCGGCGCTGGCGCGCGGCACAACTGGCGGGACTGCGCACTGTGCCGGCGCTGGTCGAGGAAGTCCGGAAGGAGCAGTCGCTGGAGCTGGCCCTCGTCGAGAACCTGCAGCGCGAAGACCTGAACCCGCTTGAGGCCGCCACCGCTTTCGAGCGCCTGACTCGGGAGTTCGGCTTGAAGCACGAGGAAGTGGCCCGGCGCACCGGCAAGGATCGCGCCACCATCACCAATCTTATTCGCCTGCTGAAGCTTCCCGCCGAGGTGCAGCAACTGCTGGCGGAGGGCAAGCTCACGGTGGGCCATGCCAAGGCGCTGCTCGGGCTAACGTCGGCTGATACCCAGTGCTGGCTGGCGGCTCAGATCGTCACCCGCGACCTCTCGGTTCGGATGGCGGAAAAGCTGGTCGCGCAGTTCTCAAAACGCGGGGGTATTGCTCCACCCAAGCCGCCGAAAGCAAAGCAGTGGGACGCCAACATCCGCGCCGCGCTGCTGGAACTGGAACGCGCCCTGGGCACCCGCGTCCGCCTCTCCGGAACCCCACGCAAGGGTGCTCTGCTGATTGAGTACCACTCCGCCGAAGATCTCATACGCCTCTACGACAACATACTACACAAGTAGTAGGAGTCCCCTGCAGCACATGAAGCCCGATAGGGCCCATCATGGATTGAAGGGACGGCGAGTTGCGCATAGAATACCCGCAGATTTGACGCATTGGCTTCGGAGAATACCATCAGAAGCATCAAGAAGAAGCAGCCCGCTAGTCCACTAACGATTCCAAAAGCGCAGAGGGCATGAGACTTTTTCAAAAGTGGAAACAAACGGCGCTTCACAATAAGGCACTGGTGTTGACCGGTGTCATTGTTGCCGTTGGAACACTCTTCTACGCTGCAGCCGCTGCGTTCCAAGTCTATATGCTGCATAGAAGCGGCGAACAAGCTACTCAACAAACCGAAAGGCTCATTACGGAGGCGAACCGGATCGCTGATTCTATAGAGAGAGTGCTGGACCAGGGCAGGCTTGCCATGGAAGAGAGCACGAGGCAAAGTTAAAGAAGCGTTGGACGAAAGCATCAAGGCTAGCCGCCTGGACCAGCGAGCTTGGGTTGGGATCAAGACTATGCGGGTACTTACACTCGAAGCCGATAAGCCTATCCTGATAGAGGCGGTTATTACGAACACCGGAAAAACGTTCGCCTCTAACACCAGAGTCTTGACATCGGTAGCTGTGCGACCCTCCAATGAACCAATAGACATCGATAAGCTCGCCGCCTCCCTAAAGCGCAGGACGAGACTTCAAAAGAGACCCGCCGTCCTTTTCCCAAACCTTGAAGCTACGCTCCCTGTCTCTACGCCTATTCCAATTACTAAAGAGCACCTCGTCCTCATAAGAGCTTCCAAGTTGCTCATATACCTCTTTGGCGAGGTCCATTATTCCGACGTTTTCGGAAGTTCCCACACGACGGAGTTCTGCGGCATCTACAATACGACTACTAAGCAGTTCGGTTCCTGCTCTCAACATAATCGTGCAAACTGAAGACAAGAGCACTAACAGGGTGAGCCATGTAAGTTGTTGCCTAACAGAGCGCCAGCATCGGACCGGTCGAGGAGGATAGCCGCTTGAAGTCCTACATATTCAGGGTGGTCATCGAGGAGGATAGGACCGAAAGCGGTGAGAAGGCCTTTCACGCTTATTGTCCAGCCCTGAAGGGGTGCCATACGTGGGGCCACACCTACGACGAGGCGCTCACCAATATTCAGGGGGCGGTGGAACTCTACATTGAAGATCTCCGCGCGGCTGGTGATCCCATACCGCTTGACCCCGAGCAGGGTGCATTGGAGTTGCCGACGCCAGCCGTAGCAGTCAACCTGTGACTGAATTGCCGTGTGGCCTCACGGTTCTCCGGCTGATCAAAGCGCTTCACGCGGATGGTTTCCGGCTAGTCAGACCCTGAGC
>JAKZXP010000036.1:0-3155 GCA_047514915.1 Terriglobia bacterium | reverse complement strand
AAGCCGGGGAATTCCGGCTGGTCAACCTGGCTGGAGAGGATTCCAATCCCACCGTCATCAACGGGCGGCGCATGGCAAATCAGGAGACAGTCCTCTTGGGGAACAACGATATCCTCCAGATGGGGACCGTCCGGCTCAAATGCTCCCAATAGCAAAACCAATCACCCGGCTTCGGGGCTCAACCAGGCGTCTCTGCCGAGACTGTCAAGATTGGCGTTCGCTTGTAGTCCACGTACCACTACGGAACGTTGAAACTCTCCGCACGCACTTTGTGAACAGGGGCAGGGATGATGGTAAGGGGCCTCACTCTGGGACTCCCAGCCGGTACGGTTCTACAACAAGAGAAGGACGCCAGAGCAGTGCATCAAGGAAGGTGATCTGGCTTGCGCCGACCAGGGCGGCTGGCGCATGCTCCTGGAAAAGGAAGCTCAGATCGGAAATTCCGGTTAAAAGCTTTTTCCGCACCTGCTAGGGTTTCAGGAAAATGCCGAGCAGCTTGATGGCAACGCCCTTTTTGAGTGAGCCTTTGATTTCCTGGACCCGTACGACTTCTGCATGCATGGGCCGTTCCATCGAGGGCTTTGACGGGTCGTAGGGAAATATAACCTCCATCCCCATGCCCGGCTGGTAATCGCCAAAAGCCTCAAAGAAGATTCCGTTGCGGGTCAGGTTCTTGACGGTCCCCACTTGCGAGGACTGGTAGGAACCCTTGAACTTGACCAGGATCTTGACCTCGTTGGTGACCCGATACCGTTGCCGCCGCTCGGGTCCCCCGTGTTTGGGCTTATCGGGCATGGTCCTACATTTGCGAGGTGGGGCCATCCGCCAGAATAGCATCAGTTTCACTGGGCGGGTCAACATGCCGGAGGACTCTCATTTAGGCCGGTCCAGTTTTTGGGGAGCAGGTCAGTAGCATTCCTCGCTAAGAAGCCGCTAATGAAGATTCCCGTTGGGGGACAGTTTCGAAACGTGAATCGCCGCTTCTTCTAACTTCCAGAAACAAAAAGGGAATTGGCTTTGGCATGCCACATGCGTTGCATGAACTGTGTTCCCGGCTTGGAGCCTGCTGTTGCCCCTGTTGCCGCTGGCCGGCATTCTGGTCATGGTCGGGTTTATGGTGCTGCGGCGCTGGCGGCGAGGGCGCCGGTTTGCGCGGCGCGATGACCTGCGGCGTCAGTGGGTGGAGCGGCTCCCAGTGCTGCTGTCGGGTGTGGAGATTTCCCGGGTCGAACTGGCCACGCGGGATCGGCGCGAAACGCTGGAGACGCTGGTTATAGATCGCCTGGAAGTCGCTACCGGGCAGGAGGCGCAACGGCTGAAGAAGCTGTTGGAGCGCGCTGGCTTTCTGGACCGCCACGTGGACTGGCTGCGGCGCGGCAAGCACTGGCAGAAGCTGCAATCGGCTGCCCTGCTGGGCAGAGCCGGCGCTCGTGTGGCAGTGCCGGCTTTGATAGACCTCCTGCGCGACCCCTCTCCGGAGTTGCGCCAGGCTGCCGCCCGAGCCCTGGCAGCTATCGGCGACCCGCTAGCGGCTTCGGCCTTGATCCAGTGCGCCGCCGAACCCGCCCTGCCGCTGCACCCCACCATTTGGTTGCACGCGGCGGTCGGCTGCCGCATCCCGAGTGGATCTCTGATTTTGCTGCTGCACGACCAGCGCGCACAGGTGCGCACCCTGGCGGCTCGCGCTCTGAGTGAGTTGCCTGAACCAGCCACCTTCGATCAGGTGCAGGAATTTGCTTTTGATCCCGACGAAGAAGTGCGCGCGCAAATAGCCCGAATTTTGGGACGCACTGCTGACCCGCGAGCTGCGCCAATACTGGTCTCTTTGGCGCAGGATCCGGTCTGGTTTGTGCGCCTGCGAGCCCTGGCGGGCATCGGGGACTTGAACCGTCCAGAGTGCCTGGACGCAGTGCTGCATGGAACGCGCGATTCCCATTTTCAGGTACGGCAGCGCGCTGCCGCGACACTGGCGCGCCTGGCCGCCAAACCCTTACCCGTTCTGCGCTACTTGATGAATGCAGGAGACCGCTACGCCCTGGAGGCGTACCTGTCGCTGCTGGGCCGCAGCGGGCTACTGTGGCGTACGATTGCGCTACTGCGGTCCACACAAGCCGAGGAGCGCCAGGAAGCCACCAGCCTGTTGTGTGCCGCACTCCGCGCCGGGGTTACCCAAGAGTTCCTATATGCGCTGGAAACGCACCCCGATTTTCGGGTTCGCTTGAAAGTGGCGAGACTGCTCGTTCAACACCCCAGCCCGGCTCTTGCTCCAGCCATCGAGCAAATCCGGGCTCGCGTCACTGGCGGTCGGCAGCAGCGCGTGCTGCGCTGGGTGAGTGAACAGTTACAAGCAGCCCTGGTCGCACCGCTTGCCTATGATCCTCCCCGAGGTCGTTATGCGCTGGCTGATCGCGTTTAACCAATTCGTTGTCCTCTACTACCTGTATTCCGCGGTCCACTACCTGCTGTTAATGGTGGCCTCGTTGTGGTCCAGCGTGCAACACCAGCGGCGCATAAGGAACCTCTCGCTTCAGGAGATCTACTCCTCGCCTTTCACGCCTCCCATTTCGTTATTGGTCCCGGCCTACAACGAAGAGGCCACTGTTGTGGAGTCGGTCCGCTCGCTGCTGTCCTTGAGCTACCCGGACTTGGAGGTGGTGGTGATTAACGACGGCAGCGAGGACCAGACGCTGGCCCGGCTGGAGAGCGCCTTCCAGTTGGTCCGGACTCAGTGCGTCATTGCTCCGCGGCTGAAGACCCAGCCGGTGCGCGGTGTGTACGTCAGCCCGGCCGAACCCCGGCTGCTGGTCCTGGACAAAGAAAATGGCGGCAGTAAAGCGGATGCGCTGAACGCCGGCCTCAACGTCGCCCGCAGCCCCTATTTCTGTGCTCTGGATGCTGACGCAGTGCTGGAAAGCGACGCATTGTTGCGGATGGCGCTGCCCATGGTGCTGGACCCGGAGCGGGTGGTGGCGGTCGGCGGCATCGTGCGAGTGGTGAACGGGTGCCGGGTCGCCTCCGGACGGGTCACCGACGTTCACCTGCCGCGCCCCAGTATAGAAGCCATCCAGGTGGTGGAGTACCTGCGGGCCTTCCTGTTCGGCCGCCAAGGCTGGAGCGCGCTGAATGGCATGCTGATTATCTCCGGGGCCTTTGGC
>JAKZXP010000035.1:0-11741 GCA_047514915.1 Terriglobia bacterium | reverse complement strand
AGAACCCTAGTTTGGTTCATCCCCGGTAGCGACATCACGGTCCTGCTTACCGCCGGCACCCGAAGCAGGGGCCAGCGCAAGCTGCGCACCCGATTTGATGAGGCCGCCTTCGCCAGGGCCCTGGAAGAAACTGAATCCGTGGCGGCCATTCCAAGCGGACGGACCACCCAGCTTCTTGCCGGCTTTTAGAGTCACGTCGTGGATTTTAGTGACCAACGCCTTGTACCTTGGGTCGCTCCGTTCCCATCCTGTGAAGCTGCCCAGGTCGCCGCTCGCGGCGAAGATCACGTCGACGCCCGGAACCGCGGCGATCTTATCCACGATCGCAACACCGTCTGGCGATTCAATCATGATCACGATCATGATGTTGTCGTTGGCGGTCTCACGGTAGTCCTTTCCCCAGAGCGCACCGTACTGACCACCGCCCCGGCTGCGGCGCCCCAGGGGCGGGTACTTCGCATACTTGACCGCATCCTGAGCCTCTTCGACGGTGTGAACCATGGGAACGACGATACCCAGAGCGCCGATGTCGGTCGCCTTCTGGATGTCGCCTTCGGTTGCGTCCGGCACGCGAATGAAAGGAATGGCCGGAGCGTCCTTACAGGCCCAGATCATCTTGGCCACGTCGTGATACGTCAGCGGGCTGTGCTGCATCTCGATCCAGAGGAAATCGAAACCGGCGTTCGCCATGGCGCAATAGATGTTCGGGTCTGACGTGGAAACGGTGCCGCCAATAACCGGCTTGCCGTCCATCAGCTTCTGCTTCACCGTGTTGTACATTCGAACCTGCGCTCGCACAGCCGATGGAATCACCAAAGACAGTATCGTGCAGACCACAGTGGATAAGAGGACTCGTCCTATAGTCATGGACCTCTCCTTTGTTCGTGAGACGATGTTGCCAAGCAGTGGGCTTGGCCAGAACTTGGACCGTTGCAGGACACTGCGATCCCCCCATCCTGGGTGGAGGTCATCCAGTCGGACATCGACCCTGCCAATATACATTTGAAACTAGTAGGGCGCTTGAACTATTCCCTATTGTTGTCGAGACGCCATCAGGCCGGCGACTGCCTCATCCAAAAGTCGCGGATGTGATACAAAACCCTCGGAGGCAGGTAGAGCAATCGACTGAGGAAGAGGAACTGGAGGCTAATGCAAGAAGCCGGGCAATTCCTTCTTGAGCATGCACCAGCCCGTCTTTGATGAAGAACCGATGCGATGAAGAAACCGACGCCGAGCACGCGGTCCCGACCCGGTGGATTGCACCTTGACCCTAAGTGAAAGTGCAGATAAACTTAGAAGAATGTTGAGGCGCTGCACACTGTTGCTGGTGCTGGGGTTAGTCGTGGCTGTGATGCCGCTCGAGGCCCAACTCCGCATCGGTGCGCGTGGCGTCAGGCACCGCTTTCACAGCAGCTTCAGAGGAGGCTTCGGGTTCGCCTCCCACCGCAGCTTTTTTGCGCCTCGCTTCTCCGGCTCCGGGCTGTACCCGTACCACTTCGGATTCGGAGGCGTTTCCCCACGGTTTGCTTATGGGGTGCCGCTAACCGGGCGCCCGCAGTATCGGGTATGGGTTTTGGGAGCGATGCATGACTGGCGGTACTGGGACCCCACCTCCGGGATCATCGAGGGCGGGATCATCGAGGGGCCGCTGACGGACAGCTCCGCGCCTCAGGCCACCGGCGAAAGCGTTCCGCAGCCCTTCCTGGACAGCCGCGTCATCGGCATGGGGATCCCGCAGTGGGTGCTTGAGAACCAGGAACCGCTGGGGGATGTGGCGCGGCGCTATCGGGCCTTGGCCGCGCGGGCCCGCTCCACCAGGCCTATGCTTGCCGCGCACCGCATCGAGCGGCCCTAGCCGGCGACAGACCAAGCTTCCTCTAATTGTTCAGCTCCGGTGATTGCTCAGTACCTCTGATTGCTCAACACCTCTGATTGCTCAACTGCTGGCTCCTCTTCATCCCAAGAGCCAACAGAAACAGCAATGTCAGGAATTGCCTTTCCGAAGTGAGCGCATTTCGCGTACGAACTTACTGCCGGGCTCAGCTCGTTCAGACGTAATCGGAGCAGGACATGTAGTAGCTGCAGCGGGAGCAGACCAGTTTGCATTTCTGCTCCACGAGGGGCGTGCCGCAGTTGGGGCAAAACTTGGAGGGGGAAGCTTCCTCAGAATGCGCTTTCGAGTTCACCTGTTGCAGTGGCTTGGCGCCGGTGTGGGCGATGAGGCAGGTGGGTTTGCCTTTGGTGTCGCGGGCCTGCGAGAGAGCGCCTAACAGTTGCCGCATGTCGTGCCCGTCCACCATGAGCGTCTGCCAGTTGAGGGACTTCCATTGGGGCTCCATGGGCTCGAGCTCCAGCAGTTTCTTGACCCGCTTGTCGAGCTGCGGGTAGTCGTAATCCACAATGACGCACAGACAGATGGTCGGCTTTGTGGAATCTGCCCCACATGGCGGACTCCCAAAACTGGTCCTCCAGAATGTCCTGGTTGCCAAGCAGGACGTAGACACGATAGTCCACCTGTTCGAGCCGCCCGGCCAGCGCCGCTCCCAGCCCCAGCGACAGCCCATCGCCCAACGCCGCGCTGGAGGCTTCCAGCACCGGCAGCAGGTGCCTGTCGAAAGGGTGCGGAAGCCGGCTGCCGGCCTTGCACAAGCTCGGCAGCAAATCGCGAGGCAGGTAGCCAGCTTCGACATAGGCGCAGTAGAGAAGGGGCGCGGCGTGCCCTTTGCTCAAGAACAGGCGGTCGCGTTTCTCCCAGCCTGGCCGAGCCGGGTCGTGGTGCAGGTGGTTGAAGAATAGGGCGGTCAGGATTTCGGCAGCCGACAGATGGGAGCTCGGCTGGCCGGAACCAGCCTCGGTGATCGTCTCGAGCAAGTCTTGCCGGATTCGGGTGGCGAGCTGCTCCAGTTCGACAATGTCTTCAATCTTCTTCACTACCGCCCGGGCCTCGCGTCACCCCGATTCCTCTCTGTCGACCGGATCTCTGCGCTTCCCCGCCCAAGGCCTGCCCCGCAGCGTTCCTGCCCGACTGCTTCCTCGGCCTCCTGATTTCGCCGTCAGACCACCAGGTATTTGCAATAGCAAGACCCTCAAGACAGGCGCGGCTACGCTTGGAGTTTGAGGGGCCGGGGCTGAATGGCACCCTGGTAAAGAGCGATCAGATAGAAGACAACATCCAGGAACCAGTTGCCCTGAACAAGAATCTGCGGGTAGATGGCCACAAACTGCTCAAGGGTTAACCAACCCGTGAACCCCTCCGCATACTTGCGCGCCATGTGATTGACAATCAAGTACTCGCCCAGGAACAGCGCAGCCAGAGCCAGCAGGCCACCCGCGAGTTGCAGCGAACCACTCCTCTTGTCACCAGCTCCGTAGACAACCGCTTTCCCGACCAGCCAGCCCATGCCAATGGCGACAATCCCCAGCTTGTAATCGGACACGACGACCAGGCCGTACCAAGTGGCACTCCCCGCAACGGCTGCGCCTGCCCCATACAGCAAGGCCCCGGACATGTTGACGTCCTGACTTTGCTGCTCAAGTTCCTGCTGTGCTCTCGATATGCAAATAGGACAGAGGACGAGTTCGCCCTCCTCGGTGGGGCGGCTCAGCCAGCCCGCGCTCATTTGGCTGCTGGCGCCACATTGGGAACATTGGAGAGTTTGCGGAGCGGACGAGTCTTCGCTCATAGTCAATCCATGGAAGGGTTAATAGAAGGTGATTTTTCCGTCGGCGACGTTGGCCATGTAGTGGTCGCCCTCCAGGGACTGCATGATGCGAACGCCGTGGCGTGCCCTCTGCGCCCAGAGCGACGTGGTAGGCGGATTTTGCTCCACTCCCACCAGCTGCCGCCCCGCCACGGTGAACTGCACCTGCCGCAGGCGCTTGCTGCTCGTCTTGGTCACCGGATAAGCCCCGGCCTCCAGTTCCACCTGGTCCTTGCTGTCCACCATCACCTGGTGCCAGATGGAAACCAGCGCATCGGCCAGCAAGCTATCTCGCGGTTCTGATGGGCCAGCGTCGTTTTCCATACCCAGTCAGTTGTCCAAGCCGGGTCATTATACCCCCATCATACTCTCATCCGGCGGATCAGGCAGTGACTGCTAGGCCGGCGGCACCAAAGCCCAAGGCTCTTGGCGGCAGGGGCCGATTGGGAGCACATGGAGGGCGATGCGGACAACCGCCCTGCGAGGAAAATCCTGCCCCCCGCGGGGGGATCACATATTTGTGTGCGCGGCTCTGCAGGCTGTTCGGCCTGCAGAGCCGCGCGTGTCAGGGAGAATTCAGTCCAGGCGATTTAGTCCTGCGGGCGTCGCGGCAGACGGCGGCCGCGCCTTCCGAAGTCGCTAGTCGTGGTCCTGCTAGTCTTGGTGCCGCCGATTCTATCGGCGGTGCGCTTTTTGTTGGCGCTTGTGGAACTTCCGGTGCGCCTTAGGGCCGTCCGAGCCATCGAAGTCCGAGTACCGCTCGTGAAATTCGCCATGCCTCTCACGCAGGCCCCGATGAAACTTGCGGTGGGTTAGGCGACCCCTCCTACCGCGTTGGTCGCGATCCACAAACACACCACGGTCGTTGAAGTTGAATATGCCGCCGCCCCTCCGCTGCAGCCCAGGTGGCAACTGGCCGGTACGCTGCACGTGCCGCACCAGCCCGGGCGGCAAATTGCCGCCGCGCTTGGCCAAACCGGGCGGCAGGCCAACGCCCCGCCCGCCGCCGTTGCGGAAAGCGCCATCTCCAAAACGACCTCCTCGGCCTCGCCGCTCTCCTTTATGGGCGGCCATCAGGGAAGTGACCCCGAGGCCCGCCACCAACACTGCCAACAACCCGGCTAACAACCCGCTTCGTTTCATACCCCCTCCTCGTCCCCTCACAGCCGCCTATGCAGCAATTTGGACGAGTCCGGGCACAAAGTCGTTACAAGCAATATGCTATACAGAAGAATTGCCAGGATTCAGATGCCCCGTATCTCATTATGTTTCCTGCCCATCTAAGCTTAGAATTAGTGTTAGGACCAGGATGAGGCGGAGGCAGACAATTTGGCTGTGTAAGGGCGGGATGCTCGTGACAACTCTGTTCACGCTGCTCCCGCTCTGCAGTGCGGCTCAGAGGCCCAACGCGCCGCCCAGCCCGGTACGCTACACCGAGGCTCGCAAGCACCTGGTGCGCCGGGCGATCCGGTTGCCCGGCACAGTCGAGTCGCCGACCGTCAGCCTGGTGGCTGGCGAAGTCGGCGGGCTGGTGCTGGAACTGCTGGTGCGCGAGGGCGCCACCGTCAAACAAAACCAGCCACTGGCCCGACTGCGCACCACCAACCTCGAGTTGCAGCGCGATGCCGTTCAGGCGCAGCTCAAGGAAGCCGAGGCGCGCCTGAAGCTGGCCGAACGGAACCGCGACCGAGCCCTAGAACTCCTCGAAGCCCAGTTGATCTCGCGCCAGCAGTACGACGATTCCTTCTACGAGTTCAACGCCTGGCAGGGGCGCGTCGAGCAACTCACGGCCGAAATCGCCCGCATCAATGACGACATCAGCCGCTGCACCATCCGCGCGCCCTTTACCGGCGTGGTGACCGCCGAACAAACCGAGGTTGGCCAATGGCTCGCCGCCGGCGACACGGTGGTGGAAATTCTTTCGTTGTCCGAGCTGGACGTGCGGGTCGAGGCACCGGAGCAATATTTCCCTGACCTGAAGCGCGGGACCAGGGCCAGCGTCACGTTTGAGTCGCTGCCAGGTTTTCAGGTTCGTGGCCGCATCACCGCCATCATTCCTCGCGCCGACCCCCAGGCCCGCACCTTCCCCCTCAAGGTGCGCATCCGGAACCGCAGAGGTCGCCTCGGCGTGGGGATGCTGGCCCAGGTATCGTTGCGGGTCGGCAAGTCCTACCGCGCCACGGTGGTCCCCAAGGACGCTGTTCTAAGGCGCGGCCCGCAGGAGTTCGTCGTCCTGATGAACGGCGACAACACCGTCAGCATGGTCCCGGTGGAGACCGGCCAGGGCGTCGGTGCCTGGGTAGAGGTGCGGAGCGGGGTCGAGCCTGGGCAGAACGTGATCACCCGCGGCAACGAGCGCCTGCGTCCCGGCCAGGTGGTGCAGGGCGAGCCGCTGGAGTACCGGCTGCCGTGAAGATCATCCACGACGCCATTCGCTTCCCTGTCACCACTGCAGTCGGTGTAATCCTGTTGGTGTTGTTCGGCGCCATCGGCTTGTCCCAGCTGCCGGTGCAGCTCACCCCCAACGTCGAGGAGCCCGAGATTACCGTGCGCACCCTCTGGCCGGGCGCCAGCCCCCATGAGGTGGAGCGCGAAATTATCGACGAGCAGGAGGAACAGCTCAAATCCCTGGATGGGCTCACCAAGATGGAGAGCTCCAGCGCCGACGACCAGGGCACCATCACCCTAACTTTTCAGGTGGGCACCGAGATTGACAGCGCCCTGCTGAAGGTCTCGAACCGCCTGCAGCAGGTCCCCTCCTACCCCGCCGACGCCGACAAGCCCGTCATCCGGAGTGTCAATAGCGAGGCCAACGCTATCGCCTGGTTTGCCCTGACGCCCACCCAAGAAAATCCCTTCACCGGCGATATCTCCACGCTGTTTGATTTTGTAGACGACTTTATCAAGCCCGAGTTCGAGCGCGTCCCGGGCATCGCCGCCTCCAATATCTACGGCGGACGCGAGCGGGAGATGCACGTCATTGTCGATCCGGCCAAGCTGGCCGCCCGGCGCGTCACCCTCAACGAGCTGGGCGCCGCCCTGGAGCGGGAAAACCGCAACTATAGCGGCGGGGACTTCGACGAGGGCAAGCGCCGCTACCTGGTCCGCACCGTGGGCGAGTACCGCTCGACCGAGGACATCGAGAACATCGTCATCGCCATCCGCAACGGCGTTCCCATCTACCTGAAGGACGTGGCCCGCGCCGAGCTGGGCTACCGCAAGGCCACCGCCAAGGTCTTCCAAAAAGGCGGGCAGATGATGGCCATGAACGCCGTCAAAGAACCCGGCTCGAACGTGCTGGAGGTGATGGCCGCACTGAAGCAGAAGGTGGCTCGCCTGAACGAGCAACAACTGCGTCGTCGCGGCCTCCAGCTCACCCAGGTCTACGACGAGACCGACTACGTCCGCGGCGCCATTGACCTGGTGCGCCAGAGCCTGATCATCGGCGGCGTGCTGGCCTTCACCGTTCTGTTGCTGTTCCTGCGCAGCGGAACCAGCACGCTGGTGGTGGCCATCGCCATCCCCATCAGCATCGTCGGCACCTTCCTGATGATGTGGATGCTTGGGCGATCGTTGAACGTCATCAGCCTGGCCGGGCTGGCCTTTGCGGTGGGCATGGTGGTGGATAACTCGATCGTGGTTCTGGAGAACATCTACCGGCACCGGCAGATGGGAAAACCGCGCTCCACCGCCGCCTTCGACGGCGCGCGCGAGGTCTGGGGCGCAGTGCTGGCCAGTACCCTGACCACCGTGGCCGTCTTCGTGCCGGTGGTGTTCATCCGGCAGGAAGTTGGCCAGCTGTTCGGCGACATCGCCATCGCTATTAGCTGCGCGGTGGCCCTGAGCCTGCTGGTTTCGATCACCGTCATTCCCAGCCTCTCGGCCAAGATTCTGCACGCCGCCGAGGCGGACCCCGAGCAGCGCAGCTTCCGCAATCTCTGGGGTGTCTCGTTGCTGGCGCGCCGCTTTACGGGCGGTCTCAGCGGCACGGTTCACTGGATCACCGGCTCCACCCTGCGCCGGCTGGCTGTGGTGGCCGCACTGACCACGGCATCGTTGGGGCTGAGCTACTGGTTGATGCCCAAGACCGAATACCTGCCGGTGGGCAACAACAACTTCATTTTCGCGTTCATGCTGCCGCCGCCCGGGTTGAACCTGGACGAGGTGGCGTCGCTGCACACTGTCATCGACCAGGAAATGGAGCCTTTGTGGGAGGCTCAGGCAGACGGGCCGGACATCCGGGACCTGCCGGGTGGCGGCATTCGGAACTTCTTCTTTGTCGCCTTGAGGGACCGGGCCTTTATGGGGGCTCGCTCGAACGATCCGCTGCGCGTGGGAGAACTCATCCCGGTGTTTCAGCGCGCCGGGTCCAAGATTCCCGGCTCCATTCTGGTTGCCAACCAGGCCAGCATCTTCCAGCGGGGCCTCGGTGAGGGACGCAACATTGATATAGAAATTACCGGGCCTGAACTGGAGCGCCTGATGGAGTTGGGCAGCGAAGTGTTCCTCAACGTGATGCAGGTGTTGCCCGGCTCGCAGGCGCGGCCTATCCCCAGCTTGGACCTGGACAACCCCGAGCTACGGGTGCGGACTCACCGGCGCCGCGCCGCCGATGTGGGCATCTTCAACCGTGAGCTGGGTTTTGCAGTCAGCGCGCTGGTGGACGGCGCCAAGGCCAGCGACTACCAACATGAGGGCAAGGAAATTGACCTGAAGGTGATGAGCGAGGAGAGCTTCGCCCACCGCACCCATCTGCTGGAACAGATGCCCATTGCCACGCCCGACGGCCGCCTGGTCACCCTGGGCTCGGTGGCCCAGATTTCGCTGGTCAACGGCCCCCAGACGATCAACCACAGCAAGCGCGAACGCGCGGTCACCATCCAGGTGACTCCCAGCGAGCAGGTGTCGCTGGAGGCGGCGATGGAATCGATTCAGTCCGACATCCTTGGGCCCATGCGCCAGCAGGGCAAGCTGGGCGGCCTGTACCAGGCCAGGTTGAGCGGGACGGCCGACAAGCTGGCCGCGGCGGGGAGCGAGCTGCGCTGGAACTTCCTGCTGGTGCTGGTGATCACCTACCTGCTGATGGCAGCGCTGTTCGAGAGCTTCCTCTACCCCTTCGTGATTATGTTCAGTGTGCCCCTGGCTGCCCTGGGCGGCTTCCTGGGCCTGGCGACCATGAACCTGTTCAGCTACCAGGCGCTGGACATGCTCACCATGTTGGGCTTCATCATTCTGGTGGGCACGGTGGTGAACAACGCCATCCTGATTGTCCACCAGTCTCTGAACCACATGCGCGAGGAGGGGCTGGCGCCTCGGGAGGCCATCCGCGAGGCGGTCTCCAACCGCATCCGCCCCATCTTCATGAGCGTCAGCACCTCGGTGTGCGCCATGATGCCGCTGGTGCTGTTCCCCGGCGCCGGCTCGGAACTGTACCGCGGACTGGGCAGCGTGGTGATGGGCGGCCTGATCCTTTCTACGGTTTTTACCCTGTTCCTGGTGCCGGCTCTGTTCAGCTTGACGCTGGACATCCGCTCCGCCCTGACGGCCCGGATGCACGGGTGGCTCCACCCGGCCGAGCGTCCGGCCAGCGGCGATTAGCGACCGCTTGGTGGGACGCAAGCGCTGCCTGCGCACTTCGTAGTACACTCAGCTGAGCCATCTTTAGATTCAGGCTTTGATCCACTTAGGCTTCGATTCACTCAAGAAAGCTGCCCGCGTGACGAAAGACGATTGGCCGGTGGGGTTTCTGGAGGGCGTCCGGCTGTTCAACGAGGGCCATTTCTTCGAGACCCACGAGGTCTGGGAAGAAGTTTGGAAAGCGGCGGCAGCCGAGGAGCGGGACTTCTACCAGGGCATGGTCCACCTCACCGTGGCGCTCTACCAGGCCGGTCGCGCCAACTGGCGAGCCGCCCACTCCCAGTTGCGCCGGGCGGCCAAACGACTGGCGCGCTTTGAGCCGCTCCACGGCAACCTGGACGTTCGGCGCCTGCGGACGGCGGTCGCCGAGGCAGTCGCGCAACTCGAAGCCGCCCCAGCCGGTACTGCCCCGTACTTTCCCAGAATCAGCCTCACTCCAACAGCTTGCCCCGAGTCTCCTCCAGGCCCGTAGCGATGAGGGCTGAGGGGCAGCGAAGACGTCACTTGATGACAGTGAACTTGGCTTCGTAGCGGATGTTTTGTTCAGCCAGCAGGTCGCGGATCTCCAGTCGAATCGTGTAGTCACCGGGCCGCAAATCCGGCTGGAGGTCCAGGCTGAAGGTCGCGTGGAGAAAACGGGGCGGGTAGAACATGCGATGCTTTTCTACCAGCGCCTTGGGCTTGGCATACAGCACCTCGCCCTCCGCATCGAGCACCGTGAGGTCTTCCTCCACCCAGACCTGCTTCTCAGGGCCGACCCGGAAGCCCACCAGCCAGTAGCGCGCCCACAGGGTGCTGCCCGCCAGGTAGGTGGTGGGGGGTTTGGGAGTGCCGTACTCGGTGTCAGCAAACTGGAACTTGCGCACCGTCAAGGTGGCGCTGGGCTCGACGGTCTCGCCGCGCACGCGGAAATTCATCTGGTGGCGCACTTCCCGGCTGGCAACTTCATCGCGCACCAGGATGTTCACCCGGTATTCACCGCTGGGGGCAAAGGCAGGGATCACCAGGGACCAGTTGACCTTGGGACGCCAGTTCTGGTCCTGCCGCCTCAGTCTCTCCTCGATCTTCTGGCTCAGGGTTTCCGTCAGCGGGACGTTCTTGGGGTCCACACAGTCGATCCAGTAGGCGAGCCGCACTTGATCGTCCTTATCGGCGTCGAAGCCCGCAATGCGGAACCTCAGGTACAGTGTGTCGCCGGCAGTGAGCCGTTGCTCCCGCACCAGCACGCGGTCGTAGTCTTCGAAGTAGGCGTCTTGGATAGACAGATCGGCTGCCGCCGCCGGCAGGCGGAAGCCAGAGGCGAGGCAAAACAAAACGAGTAATAGAATGCGACGTCCCACCTCTTCATTTTAACGCAACATGTGCTGGTGCAGCGCACCGACCCGCAGGTTTCAGGGGCGGAGAAGGACCTTGAGCACTCCGGGGCGGGCGGCGTGGCGCAGAGCGGCAGTCACGCGACGCAAGGAGAACTCTTCCGAGATGAGGGCTTCCACATTCACTGCGCGGCGGGCCAGCAGCTCCAGCGCCGGCGCAAAGCGGCCGCAGCGCGAGCCCATCACAGTCACCTCATTCACAACCAGCGGAGCCGCCTCCAGGCGCGCAGCGCCGTGGAAGGTGGACTTCATGACGATGGTTCCGCGGGGGCGCACCAGTTCGAGTGCCCGCGGCAAACCAGCCGGTGAGCCAGTAGCTTCCACCACTAAATCGAACGATTGGCGGCGCGCTCGTTGGGCGGAGGCCGCCGCGAGACCCAGGCGGCGCGCCAGCGACAGTTTCGGGCGATGCTTGCCCAGCACAGTCACCTCGGCCCCGGCGTGGGCCAGCACCTGCGCCACCAGCAGGCCCAGCTTGCCATCGCCGAGCACGCCCGTCCTCCGGTCCCGGATCTCGCCCAACTGCTCCAGAATTTCGCAGGCCGCCGCCAGCGGCTCGACAAAGACGGCTTGCTCGTCGGGGATATCTTCGGGCACCGGGAATAGGTTGCTCTCCGGCAAGCTGAGGAATTGGGCGTGGGCGCCGGGATGGCGCACGATGCCCAGGACCTTGCGCCGGGGACAGTGACGCCCCAGGTCGGCGGTACACCAGGAACAGCGGCCGCAGGCCAGGTTGATTTCGCCCACCACGCGCCGTCCCGTGTGGCGACTGCCCCGTGTGACGACCTCGCCGACAAACTCATGGCCCGGAATGCCGGAGAAGCCATAGTAGCCATGCAACTGTTCCAGGTCAGTACGGCAGATGCCCGAGAGCAATACCCGCACCTTGGCCCATCCCGCCCGCGCCGCTGGCTCGGCCACCTCCGCCACCCGCGCCTTCCCGCGTCTAAACACCAGCGCCTGCATCGTAAAGCCGTCGCATCAATGTACGCCTGGCCCCGTCCGTCCGGGCGCATCCTCACACCTAGAG
>JAKZXP010000034.1:0-3381 GCA_047514915.1 Terriglobia bacterium | reverse complement strand
GGTCCATACCGTTGCGACAGACGGCTCACTCGAAAACTTGCTTCTTCTTGGAACAGGAAAGGCTGATTTTGGCCTGTACCAGACGGGAACGCTGGAAATTGTGAGCGAGCACGATCCAGATTTTGCAACAAAGGTCGGTTTGTTGCCTCAAACACTAGAGGATGAAGCTAAAAGCGTCGCCTTTGTCGCCAACCTGTACTTGCAGCCGGTACATTTCATCGTTCTCCGCGACAGCGGCATCGAGAGCCCTGCTGACTTAGGAAGGTAAGACCGTACATCTCGGGTTGAAGAAGTCAGGGAGCTACGCCATGGGCCTAGTTCTCTTACAGCATTTCGGCTTGGACGAAAAGTCGATTGACGCAAAGTACCTAGAACTTCCGAAAGTCAAAGAAGGATTCCTGGATGGTGCACTCGATGCGGCCTTCGTTACAGCGGGAGTGCAAGCGCCGATTTTCCCGGAACTATTCGAGACAGGACTGTGTTTTATGCTCAGCATTCCCTACGCGGAAGCTCTAGCAGCAAAATACGTCTTCATGTCGCAATACAAGATCCCGGCAGGACTTTGCCGGTACCGGTCTCCCGCAGCGCCAGCCACTGACATTGCTACCGTCGCTTTGGGCACACAACTACTGACACGTGGCGATCTTCATGCTGGGCTCGTGGAGGAGGTGACCAAGATTGTCCTCAGCGAGAACTTTCTGAAGAAGAATCGATTGACAGAGTTGATTGCCAAAGGCCGTCCGTTTGCCCAGGAAAGACCGGGCTTTGCAATACATAAAGGTGCTCTGAGGGTCTACAATCCTGTGCCGCGTCCACTGCTGGACCCTGACTTTGTTGAGGCAACAGAAGGGATACGCTCGTTTATTGCCTCTTTTCTCATTGCGGCCTTCCTTGGTGTTCGATGGCTGAGACAAAAGAAGGTAAGAAAAAAGGAGGAGAAGCTAACCGGCTACGTGCAGTCGCTCATCGAAATTGAGCGACTGCAAATGTCTCTCGCTGCCCACCCGGCGGCTGGCAATGTGGAGAGTCTACAAAACCTGCTCAACGAAGTGACTTCCCTGAGACTGGAGGCTCTTGGCGGGTTTTCGGCCCACGAGCTAACTGAGTCTCGTGCAGTGGTTTGTTTCATGGAGATGTGTCACGGCCTTAGTAACAAAATCGACGCCAAGATATCGCGGCAATGGCTGGAGCAGCGGATGCGCGAATCCTCCAACGCAACGGATACGTCGAACAGTCTGATGCCTGACTAAAATCCACCAAATCCGCTGGTCTGTCGGACCCAGGCCATGCTGTATGTTGGACTGACTGCGGATGAGCGCCTTTGGGGTACTCGCACTTGAGACGTGGCTCTTGGGATGTGGTCTGGGCGATTTCAGGATTTTTTGGCGGAGGCTTTGGCCCGACGGCGAGCCCGGCGCTTGCGAGTCCAACCCGCCTTGGTGGTCTGAGGCGCACGCGCAATGGCCAGGGAGTCCTCCGGGACGTCTTCGGTGACGACCGAGCCGGCGGCCACGTGGGCGTTCTTACCTACACGCAGGGGGGCTACCAGGGAAGTATTGGTGCCGATGAACACGCCGTCTTCAATCCGGGTGGGATGCTTCTTCTCCCCGTCATAGTTGCAGGTGATGGTGCCGGCGCCGATGTTGACGTTTTCGCCGATAGTGGCATCGCCCAGGTAAGCCAGATGCTGCGCTTTACTGCCGCGCCCCAGGCGCGTTTTCTTGGTCTCGACGAAGTTGCCGACCTTAGCTTCGGCGCCAATCTCGCTGCCGGGACGGAGGCGGGCAAACGGGCCAATGGAAGCTCGCGGGCCAACGTGAGAGTGCTCCAGCCAGCAACACTCGTGCACCACGGCGCCTTCCTCCAGCACTGTATCCGCCAAGCTTGAGTAGGAGCGCACAACGCAGTTGGCACCCAACCGACTGCGCCCGTACAGCGCCACGCAGGGGCCGATCACCGAATCAGGGCCCACCTCGACGTCTGGATCAATCACGCAGGTTTCCGGGCGGTAGATAGTGACGCCGCTGAGCATCAGATCGCGGGCCTTGCGCTCGCGCAGTAGCGCATCCAGCTCGGCCAACTCGACCCGGGTGTTGACCCCCAACACTTCCTGAGGCTCACCCAACTGGACGGCCAGCACGTGCTCGCCGGCGCGGCGCAACATGGCGGGCAGGTCCGTCAGGTAATACTCGCCTGCCTTGTTCTGATTGCTGACCTTGCCAAGGTGAGCGAATAACGGGCCGGAGAGAAAACAATAGATGCCGGCGTTGACTTCCCGGATGGCGGCTTGTTCCGGCGTGGAGGACTTGTGCTCGACGATGTCGGCCAGACGGCCGGTGGCGTCGCGGAGGATGCGACCATACTGGCCAGGATCATCCAGCTCCACGGTGAGCAGTGTCGCTGCCGCGCTGGCATCCAGGTGCGCTTCGATCAGGCGCCGTAGTGTGTCTGCGGTCAGTAGCGGAACGTCGCCGTACAACACCAGCAGGTGCCGGGCTGCTCTTTCCAACTGTTTCTGTCCGACCAGCAGCGCGTGGCCCGTCCCTAGCTGCTCGCGCTGGTGAATAAAGCGCACGCCGTAGGGCCCTAGCAACTGGCGTACCGTTTCGGCCTGGTGGCCCACGATCACAAACACCCGCTCAGCTGGGACCAGCTCCAGCGCCACCCGCACCACGTGCTCGGCCAAGGCTCGCCCGCCGGCACGGTGCAAGACCTTGACGATGCCGGATTTCAGCCGCGTTCCCAGCCCTGCGGCCAGAATCGCGATAGCCAAGTCAGGGGTGCTCATGGTGTCCCGAGTGGAGCGGCCGGCACGACGCGTTGGTGACTTGGAGCGCGCGGGTGCGGCTCCCTTCCGGCTTTGCCTCGCCCGGCTTGGGTCCAACCGCATTATCGCTGTTTTCTCCGAACGTAGCGTCGGGAAAAGGGGCGAGAAGGAGAGACCCTCAGGCACAAGAATGACCCTTGGTCGGCCTTCAGATGACGTTGCTCTCGGGGTAGGCCAGGTCGGCGAAGCGAGGATCTTCGGTCAAAGCCGTGAAATCTCGGTCATTACGAGCCAAGTACCGGTTGCGAGGCTCCAGGTCAATGGCGGTCCGAAGATTCTCCAGCGCCCCTTCGATATCTCCCCGCAAGGACTGGACCGCCGACAGAGCGTAATAGACATGGTCGGCGCGCGGGGTTAGCTTCAGGGCTCGGTTCAGATGTTGCTCAGCTTCCTCCAGACGCCCGGAGTTGATGAGGGCCACAGCGACGTTGTAGTGATCCTCGGGAGTGCGAATAGGCACACTCCGCCGCCGCAGGCGCTGTTCGCAAATGTTCAGGTGCACACGGGCCCGGTCGGTCAGTTCCTGTGTAGGTCCGGCCATCGCCTTCTCGAAC
>JAKZXP010000033.1:0-3140 GCA_047514915.1 Terriglobia bacterium | reverse complement strand
GGGCAGCCCCGGCCCCCGGCAGGTAGATGCGGACGCGGGTGCCTCGTTTCGGCTCGCTCTGGATATCGATGAATCCGCCGTGTTGCTTGACAATCCTGTGGACGACAGCCAGGCCTAGGCCGTTGGCCTGGCCCGCCTGTTTGGTGGTGAAGAACGGCTCGAACATGCGCCTCGTCGTGGCAGCGTCCATGCCCGTGCCGGTGTCGGAGACAGCCAGCATGACGTAGCGACCCGGCCGGGTTTCGGCGTGTCGCCGGGCCTCGTCCCCAGCAAGGTCCACATTGCGGGTTTCGATCGCTAATCGGCCGCCGTCGGGCATCGCATCGCGGGCATTGAGGCACAGATTGATCAGCACCTGCTCCAGTTCGGCCGGGACCGCCCAGGTCTGCTCCAGATTCGGCGCCAGCCCGGTTTCCACCCGAATTCCATGGCCGAGGGTATTTTCCAGCATCCCGATCACACGAGTCACGGTCTGGTTCAGGTTCGTCCGGGACGGTTCCAAAACCCGATGGTTGGCGAAGGCAAGCAACTGCCGGCTCAGGTCCGCCGCGTGCTGGGCTTGCTCCTGAATCTTTTCGAAGTACCTGCGCGGAACGTCTGCAGTTGTTTTCTGCAAGGCCAGCTCCGTCCAGGCCAGAACGCCGAGCATGGCGTTGTTGAAGTCGTGGGCCGCCCCGCCTGCCAGCAGCCCGAGAGTCTCCATCTTTTGCGCCTGGCGAAGTTGCTCTTCGAGTCGCTTGCGCTCGGTGATATCCAGCAGAACCGAACCAATGCCCACCGGCTTCCTCTTGGGGTCGCGAATCAAGTTCTCATGAATTTCCAGCATTAGCCGGGTGCCGTCCCGGCGAAGATACTCGCGTTCGAAGGGGACCAGGCGCTGTTTGCCGGAGATCTTCCAGCGCACAGCTTCACGGCTCTTTTCCCGTTGCTCGGGAACCAGCAGTTCCCAGACGGGCTTGCCCAGAATTTCCTCGGCTTTCAGACCCAGAAGAGCGCACTCAGCGCGGTTGACGCGCCGCACGATTCCCTTGCGGTCGGTCTGATGGTAGGCGACCGGCGCCTCCTCAAACAGGCTGCGGAACTGTTCTGCGGTTTCCTCTGGCTTTTGCTCCAGAGCCTTCAGGCTCTCCAGAATTTGGCGCGCTCGCACGCTTCACCCTCAGGCCGAGGAACTGCGCTTCGCCACAGTACAGGTTGCTAGGCTCCAGTTCGCGCAACCCTGAGTCTGCGAACTCCAGTGCCCAGCTCAGGGACGCCCCTACCCCGAACTGGACCCTTGCAACGTGGAGTCCGTTCTCTTTTGGTTTGTTTGCAATGGATTGGGAAACAGGCTGCAACCGGCAGGACCAATTTGAAACTACCATTCCGGTTTTGGAACTGACCCCTGCCGCTCGGGCACCCGCTAGGTTTCCCGAGGTTGTAGCGGGTTGGGCTGTCCGCTGGAGAGGTTTCCGCGGAGGCCCAGTTGGTCGGCGACCGTTTTTATCGCCTCGATGCAGACGCCGATGTGCTGGTCCAAGTCTACGGCGAGCTCGTCCGCCCCGCGGGTGATGTCGTCACGGTTGACCGAGCGCGCGAACGCTTTGTCCTTCATCTTCTTCCGCACCGAGCGCGCGTCCACCTCGAAGATGCTCTTGCCGGGCTTCACCAAAGCTACGGCGGTGAGGAAGCCGGCCAGCTCGTCGCAGGCGTAGAGGACCTGGGCCATTCGGGTGTCGCGCGGCACGCCGCTGTAGTTGGCGTGGCCCAGGATGGCGCGCCGCACGTCTTCCGGGTAGCCGCGCTCGGCCAGAATCTGGGATCCCTTCGTGGGGTGTTGATCGGGAGTCGGATAGCGCTCGTAATCGAAGTCGTGGATCAGGCCGACGATCCCCCAACGGGTTTCATCTTCCCCGTAGTGGCGGGCGTAGGCGCGCATGCAAGCCTCCACCGCCAGAGCGTGCTTGATCAGGCTTTCGCTCTGGGTGAACTCGCGAAGCAGGGCAAAGGAGGTGTAGCGATCCATGGTTCCAGTCTAAGCTCCGAAGTCCAAACTTTCAGTCCGGAGTTCCGAGTCCCGCCTTTCGATCTTGGCCTTGGAACCTTTCGCGTGCAGGTGTACCACAGCGGAACGAAAGGAGGACACCATTGACGATAACCCGAAAGGGGCGCTAGCCTGGAAGGGAAGAAGTTGGGTACTCGACGGGAGACACAAAAAGTACACACGGAAAAACACAAAACCTGTTGACAATGCTTGATCGGAACCCCACAATGGTGCCCGGCGATCTTTCTCGGCACGAAGCGTTTGGCCCTAAGCGAAGCTGTTCTCACTCCCACTCCCGCCCAAATTTCTAACCCTGTCCCAACTCTGGCAGCCTGCGAGGAACGCCCGGTGGAACGGTGTCCGCGCTGCCGCATGGTGCAGTATCTCACGGCACTGAACCGCTGCCGTCGCTGCTATTTGTCGCTGGTCGTGCCGGTGGTGGCCCCGCCCGAGCCGCGCGTGCCCACGCGGCCTGACGTGGCCGCCGGAGTCCGAGGCTGGCGCCGCATCCGCGGGCTGACCCAGAAGCAACTTGCGGTCGGCGCGCGCTTGCCGCGCACCTATGTCTCCCGCATCGAAAATGGCCGCATCATCCCCGGGCTGGTCACCCTGGAACGGGTCGCCGATGCGCTGAAGGTTGTCCTTCCAGCACTGCTGGCTTCCGCGCCTCCGAATGGAAGGTCTTCGGGCAACGGGAACGCAGAGAGCCTGGCGCGGGGAAACGGCAATGGGCACCGTCCTAGCTTTGCGACACCTCCCGCAAACGGCGGTGCTGCTCCATCCTCGGCGGTGGATGCGGAGGACTGTTTCCAGGAAGTCCTGCAATCCAGCGGCTTGCTGAACGGGCCGCAGCGTACGCAAGTGCTGCTGCGCGTGCGGGAACTGGTGGCCCCTCGACTGGCTCACTGAGCCCGACCTGATCGGCCAGCTCGGTCACAGCCCATCCCCATCCCCATCGCCAGCAGGACCAGCGGCGCCAGCGGCTGCCCCGTCATCAGCACGGGCGCCTGCGGTCCGAGCGTTTCCAGACGTTTGCCAAGCTCACGCGCACACGAAATTCGCCCAGCCGGAAATCTCATCCGCTCCTAGCAAATTGACTCCCGGGTGTGACTCCCGG
>JAKZXP010000032.1:0-6888 GCA_047514915.1 Terriglobia bacterium | reverse complement strand
ACGATCCGCAGAAGTTCGCCAACCTCCGCCTGCTGCTCGGTTACATGTACAGCCAGCCCGGAAAGAAGCTGCTGTTCATGGGAGGCGAGTTTGGCCAGTGGCGGGAATGGAACCATGAGAAAGGCCTGGACTGGCACCTGTTGCAATACACTCCCCACGCGGGTTTGCAAAAGTGGGTGGAAGATTTGAATCGGCTGTACCGCAGCGAACCGGCGCTCTATGAGGTGGACAGCGAGCCGGCGGGCTTTGAATGGATCGACTGCCACGACAGCGACCAGAGCGTGCTGACATTTCTCCGCAGGGGACACTCGAGCAACGACGTTCTCGTCGTGGCCTGTAACTTCACCCCGATCCCCCATACCAATTACCGGCTTGGTGTCCCGCGGGGCGGATTCTGGCGCGAACTACTTAACAGCGATGCGCAGCACTACGGAGGAGGCGGCTCGGGGAATCTCGGCGGGGTGGAGGCGGGGCCGGCTTCCGTCCATGGGCGCCCCTACGCTCTGAGCATCACCCTGCCGCCGCTGGCCATTGTCTTCCTCAAGAATGGAGCGTAACCCGCGATGAGCCCCGCGCTAGGCGCGACCCACCTGGGCCGCGGCCGCTGCGAGTTTCTGTTATGGGCGCCGCACCAGGAGCAGGTCGAAGTGCGCATTGTGGGCCCACGCGAGCAGTTGGTCCCGATGCAACCACAGCCGTGCGGCTATCATCGTGTCGTGGCGGAGGGTGTCGCCCCGGGCAGCTTGTACCTGTACCGCCTGGGCGGTGGGCAAGAAAGGCCAGACCCGGCCTCCCGCTTCCAGCCACAGGGTGTTCATGGGCCGTCCCAGGTTGTGGACCAGGCCTTTACCTGGCAAGATTTGGAATGGCATGGCTTCCCGCTTGAACGTTACATCCTTTACGAAATCCACGTGGGAACCTTCACTCCGGAGGGAACGTTTGACGCGCTGCTGCCCTGCCTCGGCGAGCTGAAGCAAATTGGCGTCACGGCCGTGGAGTTGATGCCGGTGGCGCAATTTCCCGGGGACCGGAACTGGGGATACGACGGCGTCTTTCCCTTTGCAGTACAGAACTGCTACGGCGGACCCGACGGCCTGAAGAGGTTAGTCAATGCGTGCCACCAACAGGGGCTAGCCGTAGTCCTGGATGTGGTCTATAACCACGTCGGGCCGGAAGGCAACTACCTGGGTGACTTTGCGCCCTACTTTACCGATCGCTATCGTACCCCGTGGGGTGGGGCAATCAACTTCGACGGGCCGCACAGCGACGAGGTCCGGCGCTTCTTTATCGAAAATGCGCTTTACTGGATTACCGAGTTCCACGTGGATGCGCTCCGCCTCGACGCCATCCACGCCATTGTGGACCCATCGGCTCAACCCTTCCTGGAAGAGCTGGCCGCGGCTGTGCAGGAGCAGGCGGAGCGGCTGGCGCGCGCCGTCCATGTGATCGCGGAAAGCGACCAGAACG
This sequence comes from Terriglobia bacterium, assembly GCA_047514915.1. GTDB lineage: Bacteria > Acidobacteriota > Terriglobia > JAJPHL01 > JAPKYU01 > CBDBKE01. The sequence goes on along the minus strand of JAKZXP010000032.1, from coordinate 5,421 downwards.
ACCCACGGTGCCTTCGCCCGCGCCAGGTTGGCGGCTTGGGTCTGGATGCCCAATGGAGCGGCGATTTCCATCACGCGCTGCACGCCCTTCTGACCGGCGAACGGAATGGTTACTACGCGGACTTTGGGCAAATCGAGCATCTGGCCCGGGCGTTCACCGAGGGCTATGTGTATTCGGGACGGTATTCGGCCTACCGCCAGCGCCGCCACGGTAACTCCTCGCGGGACATCCCGGCCTACCGGTTCGTGGTGTGCGCGCAGAACCACGATCAGGTGGGAAACCGCATAGTGGGCGAGCGGCTCAGCCAACTCACCTCCTTCGAGGGACTGAAGCTGGCCGCCGCCGTGGTCCTGCTGTCGCCCTTCATTCCGCTGCTGTTCATGGGAGAGGAGTATGCCGAGACAGCACCCTTCCTGTATTTTGTCAGCCATTCGGACCCTTCCCTGATCGAGGCGGTGCGCCAGGGGCGGCGCCAGGAGATTGCCGCCTTCCAGTGGCGGGGCGAGCTGCCCGACCCGCAGGACAAGCGCACCTTTTTGTGCTCGAAGCTGCGCTGGGAATTGCGCCAGGAGGGACCGCATCGCATCCTGCGCGACTTTTATCAGGAGCTGATCCGGCTGAGGAACCACACACCCGCCCTGACCTGCTTGAGCAAGGAGACGCTGGAGGTCGCGGGTTATGAGAAGGGGAAGATTTTGTTCGTCCGGCGCTGGAAAGATTCCAACCAGGTTTTCACGGTCTTCCACTTTGGGGACGCAGCAGCCGAGTTTTCTCTACCCATTCCGGCAGGGCATTGGCAGAAGTTGCTGGATTCGTCCGACCCACGGTGGGCTGGCGCCGGCAGCTCGATGCCAGAGAGGTTCACCACGAGCAGCGAAACCCGTTTGACGGTCGGGCCCAAGTCCGCCGTTCTGTTTCAAACGGTGTAACCCATGACGCCACGCTACATTTGCATCCATGCCCATTTCTACCAGCCGCCCCGCGAGAACCCGGGGTTGGAAGCGATCGAAATGCAAGACTCGGCCTATCCCTATCACGACTGGAACGAGCGAATCACGGCCGAGTGTTACGCGCCGAATGCGAACTCGCGCATCCTGGACGGCGAGGGGCGCATCATCAAGATCGTCAACAACTACGCCAAACTCAGCTTCAACTTCGGCCCCACGCTGATGGCATGGCTGGAGCAACAGTCGCCGGAAGTCTATCGGGCCATTCTCGCAGCGGACCAGGAGAGCCAGAAGAGGTTTTCGGGGCACGGGTCCGCGCTGGCCCAAGCCTACAACCACATGATCCTGCCGCTGGCCAACCGTCGCGACAAGGAGACGCAAGTCATTTGGGGAATCCGCGACTTTCAGGCTCGCTTCGGCCGGCCTCCGGAAGGAATGTGGCTGCCGGAAACCGCCGTGGACCTGGAAACGCTGCACATTCTGGCCGAGCAAGGGATCCGCTTCACCATTTTGGCGCCGACGCAGGCTCGCCGCGTTCGCCTGCCCGGCGGCCGCTGGCGCGACGTGCGGGGGGGGCGGGTGGACCCCTCAACGGCCTATCAGCTCCACCTTGGAGCCGGCCGCAGCATCCATCTGTTCTTTTACGACGGCCCCATCTCCCGTGGCGTCGCTTTTGAAAATCTACTGATCCAGGGTGAGCACCTGGCCCACCGGCTCACGGAGGGTTTTGACGAGTCACGTTCCGGACCGCAACTCGTGCACATCGCGACGGACGGGGAAACCTACGGCCACCACCACCGGCGTGGTGAAATGGCGCTTTCCTACGCCCTGCAATACATCGAATCCAATAACCTGGCAGAAATCACCAATTACGGCGAATATCTGGAGCGGCACCCACCCACCCACGAAGTGGAAATCTTCGAGAACAGCTCCTGGAGCTGCGCTCATGGGGTCGAACGCTGGCGAAGCAACTGCGGCTGTGACTCGGGGACGCACCCCGGCTGGCACCAGCGGTGGCGGGGCCCGCTGCGCGAGGCGCTCGATTGGTTGCGGGATGCGCTGGCTCCCTTCTATGACCAGCAGGCTGGGAAGCTCCTGCGAGACCCCTGGGCGGCCCGCAATGATTACATCGAGGTCATTCTGGATCGCTCCCTAGAGTCGGTGGAGCGGTTCTTCGAACGGCACGCGACCCGAGCGATGTCGGAGGAAGAACAGGTCGAAGCTCTCAAGCTCCTGGAACTCGAGCGTCAGGCGATGCTGATGTATACCAGTTGCGGCTGGTTCTTCGACGATCTGTCCGGCTTGGAGACCGTGCAGGTGCTGCAATACGCTGGACGCGCCCTGCAACTGGCCGACGATCTGTCGGACGAGCCGTTGGAAGCGCGGTTTCTGGATCTGCTGGAGCGAGCCAAGAGCAATCTGCACGAGCACCGCGACGGCCGCTGCATCTACGAAAAGTGCGTGAAGCCGTCCCTGGTGGATTTGCACAAGGTGGGCGTCCACTATGCCGTCAGTTCGATGTTCGAAAGTCCCGACAAGGCAGCGCAAACGTATTGCTACGACATCAACCGGGAGGATCTCCGTCTGCAGACCGCAGGAAAAGTGAAATTTGCCCTAGGCCGAGCCAAACTCGTCTCCCGGATCACGCGAGAGTCCGCCCGAATGACTTTCGGAGTTCTGCATCTGGGCGACCACAATGTCCGGGCCCAGGTCCGGCAGTTCCGGGGAGAGCAGGACTACCAGGAGCTGGCCAACGAAGTCACTGAGGCCTTCGAGGCCGGAGATTCCCCTGAGCTGCTGCGCATCGTGGAAAAACACTTCGAATCGAGCGCACACACGCTGAAATTGCTGTTTCGCGACGAGCAGCGCAAGATTCTGCAGCTGATCCTGGAGTCGGTGCTGACCGAGACCGAGACCGCCTACCGCCGTATCTACCAGGACCACACCGCCTTGATGCGCTTCCTGACATCGCTGGGGATGCCCCAGCCGCACCGCTTCGAAATCGCCGCCGAGTTCACCCTCAACGCGGACCTGCGCCAAGCCATGGAGTCCGACAGCCTGGACCGGGAGCGCATTTACGCGCTGTTGGACGAGGCCACCAAAGCCGGAGTCGAGCTAGACGAAGCCACCCTGGAGTTTGCCCTCCGCCGCAAGATTGAGCGACTGACGAGTCGATTCCGCGAGCAGCCCGCCGATCTGAACCACCTGCAAGCACTAGACCTGGCGGTGGAGCTGGCCGGCTCGATGCCGTTTGAAGTCAATCTTTGGACAACCCAGAACAACTACTACGAGACGATGCAGAACCTCTACCCGGATTTTCTCGCCAAGGGCGACCACGGGGATGAAACGGCACTGGCTTGGGTGAACCAGTTCCGGGCACTGGGGGAAAAGCTTCGGGTCCGGGTGGACGCAGGAACCAGCGGATGACGCCACGCCGCGTGCCGGTCGCGACCTACCGGGTTCAGTTCAGCCGCAGCTTCCGTTTCACTCACGCCCGCGATCTGGTGCCCTACCTGCATAAATTGGGGATCACCGACCTGTATGCTTCGCCTTGCCTGCAGTCGCGCAGAGGCAGCCCGCACGGCTACGACGTGGTCGACCCGTTGGAGATCAACTCCGAGCTTGGAACGGAAAATGAATTCGATAAGTTGGTCGAGCGGCTCCAACATCACGACATGGGTTTGCTGCTGGACATTGTCCCCAACCACATGGCCGCCAGCGCGGAAAACCCCTGGTGGATGGATGTGCTGGAGAATGGCCCCAGCTCCCCCTATGCCTCCTACTTCGACATTGACTGGCACCCGCCCACCACCAAGGCGGCCTTCTTGCAGGAAAACAAGATCCTGTTGCCGGTGTTGGGCGACACCTACAGCACAGTTCTGGAAAACCAGCAACTGTCCCTGGAGCTTGACCAAAACGGCTTCTTCATTCGCTATTTCGAGACGCGCCTGCCTCTCGAGCCGAAATCCTATCGGCTCATTCTCGAGCACTGCCTGGGAAGCATGCGCCAATCGGCCGCCCGCAGCGCGCCGAGCACCCGGGAGTTATCTGCCATTGCGGACGCCGCAGGGCGACTGCCCAACTACACGACCCAAATCCCCGAGGAGATCGAAGCAAGGCGTCGCGGCAAAGAAAAAATCCAGCAGCGGCTGGGGAGGCTGTATCTAGTCGATCTGGCCGATCTGGGATTCCGCAAATGCCTGGATGAAACGCTGCGCTTTTTTAACGGAACCGCGGGAGAGCCAAAGAGCTTTGATCCCCTGGATCAGCTCCTCGCCGGCCAACCGTATCGGTTGGTGCATTGGCAAATTGCTGCTGAAGAGATCAACTATCGCCGCTTCTTCGATATCAACGACCTAGTCAGCTTGCAGGTCACTGACCCCAGGGTATTCCGTGCCACCCACGCCAGGATCTTTCAACTCGTTAAAGAAAGGAAAGTGACCGGATTGCGGGTGGATCACATTGACGGGCTGTACGACCCCCTGGGTTATCTTCACCGGCTCCAAGACGCGGCGGCCGCATCGCTCGAGGAAGGCAAAGGGCGTCCCTTCTACGTGGTTGTGGAGAAGATCCTGGGCGGCGACGAAGTCCTCCCGGAGGAATGGCCCACCAGCGGCACGACCGGCTACGACTATCTCCATCCGTTGAATGGTGTGTTCCTCAATGCGCCGGGCTTACAGGCGCTGGAGGCCACCTACGCCCAATTTACGGGTAACCAGGAGCCGTTCGCCGACATTTGCTACCAGCGGAAGAAGCAGGTGTTGGAACAACTCTTTCAGGGGGAGATCTCCACACTGACGCACGAACTCGGGAAACTGGCAGCGCAGGTTCGCAGCGCGCGAGACCTGCCGTTATCCGAACTCTCGCAGGCGCTGGTGGAAGCCACGGCCTGCCTGCCCGTCTACAGAACCTACATCCGCGACTTCCGGGTACGCCCCAGCGACCGCGCTTACATCGAGCGCACCCTGAAGGCGGCGCGCCAGCAAACCCCGCCGGGTCAGGTCAGCCCTTCCGCCTTTGCCTTCCTTCAGCAAGTGCTTCTGCTCCATCCTCCCGACTACCTGGAAAACCAGAAAGAGGAGTGGTTGCGTTTCGTGATGCGTTGGCAACAGTTCACCGGGCCGGTGATGGGCAAGGGTCTGGAAGACACTGCCTTTTACGCCCACAACAGCCTGGTTTCCCTCAACGAGGTGGGCGGCGATCCACTCCGGAAGAATCTGCCGCTGGACACCGATGCGTTCCACCGGTTCAACAAGCAGCGTCAGACCGAATGGCCACACACGCTGAACGCCACTTCCACTCACGACACCAAGCGCAGCGAAGACATACGAGCCCGAATCAGCGTCCTGGCGGAGCTGTCCGAGGAGTGGGCGAGCTGTCTGCAGCGATGGAGTCGGTGGAACCAGGCAAAGAAACAGAAAATGGAAGACTGCTTGGTGCCGGTGCCTAGCGAAGAGGTCCTGCTCTATCAGAC
>JAKZXP010000031.1:0-3562 GCA_047514915.1 Terriglobia bacterium | reverse complement strand
GGTTTGCGCTTGACCACGATACCGAGTGCCACATTGCCGAGCAGAAAGCGGCCATCGCCGCCAATCCAAAGGATGCCCACCCCTACCTGAACCTCGGCTTGCTCTTCCAGATTCAGTATAAGCAGGACCGTGCCGTCGAGTATTTTCTCAAGGCGCTTTCGCTCGACCCCCGCCTGGCCGCTGCTCATGTCAGCCTCGGCCGTGCCTATGCGGTGCGCGGCGAAATGGAGAAAGCCTGGGAGCACGCACATGTGGCGGCCGCCCTTGGCGATAAGAGTCTCCTACAGCAACTTGAACGGCACCATAAAGATACTGGCATAAAGTGAAGCCCTGCATTAATAACACAGTCAGAGGTACTTGCCCACCAGCAGCTCCAGCTTCTGGCGAGTGGCCGCCGGGATTTTGCTGCGGTCGGTGATTATGGCGTGGGCCAGGGCCGATCCGCACTTGCAACCCCGATCGTCTGGCATCGCCTCAACGGCCTTGGCCAACACCCGGACAGCGTTGGCGGCATTCTTGTTCAGATAGTTAATCACCTCCGTCACGGTGACCGCATCGTGCCCCGGATGCCAGCAATCGTAGTCGGTCACCATAGCGACGGTCGCGTAACAGAGCTCGGCCTCCCGTGCCAGCTTGGCTTCCTGCGCATTGGTCATCCCGATGATGTCCATGCCCCAGGAGCGGTACACCTCGGACTCCGCTTTGCTGGAAAAGTTCGGACCCTCGATACACAGATAAGTCCCGCCGAGCTTCGCCGGCACGCCTACTCCCTGGCAGGCCGCATAGACAACCTTGGCCACTTCTGGACAAACCGGGTCAGCAAAGCTGATGTGCACCACCAGGCCGTCACCGAAAAAAGTGGAGACCCGCAACTTTGTATGGTCATAGAACTGGTCGGGAATCAGGAATTCCAGCGGGTGGTGCTCTTCCTTGAGGGAACCGACGGCGCTGAAGGAAATCACGCGCTCAGCGCCCAGCTTTTTGAAGCCGTAGATGTTGGCGCGGAAATTCAGCTCCGTAGGCATAATGCGATGGCCACGCCCATGCCGCGCCAGAAACGCCACGCGGCGCCCGGCCAGAGTGCCGACGAGGTAGCTGTCGGACGGGCTTCCCCACGGCGTGCGAAGTTTCACCTCCCGGATTCCCTCAAGCCCCTGCATACTGTAGAGGCCGCTTCCGCCGATAATTCCGATTTCTGCGCGCGCTTCTGCCATCCCACTCCTTTCCGTTGTCTGGCCTGCAGCCTTTCCAGCCTTTCGCTTACGGGTCATTGCTGTCTTCGATCAGCTCCAGCAGCACGCCTCCGGCGCTCTGGGGATGAACAAACACGTACCGATGCCCTCCGGCGCCGCGTTGCGGCTCGGAGTTGATCAGGCGCAGGCCCGCTCGTTTCATTCGCTCCACCACCGCCGCCAGGTTTTCGACTCGCAGCGCGATGTGGTGAAGCCCCTCGCCGCGCCGCGCCAGAAAACGCGCGATGGGAGAATCCTCGGCAGTGGCCTCCAGCAGCTCGATCCGGCTCTCGCCCACCGGAAGCATGGCCAGCCGCACCTTCTCAGCTTCCACCGTCTCGATACCGGACGTCTCCATCTGCAAGTGTTTGCAGTAAAACTCGAGCGCCGCCTCCAGCGAGCGAACCGCAATCCCAATGTGATCCACGACGTATCGACTCACAGGCCCGCCTTTTTCAGAACTTCATCCACCACCGAGTAGGGGTCCACCTGGCGCGCCGCGACTCGCGCCGCGTACTCGTCCAGGAGGCTGTCGTCCAGTGTCTCCATGACCACGCGGTTCAGCAACCGCTCGCGCAGCAGCGTCAGCAGGCGCTGGCGCCAGTTATGCCGCCCCTTCTGCTCCGCCAGACCGGCGCCGTTGAGAAACTCCCGGTAGCGCTCGATCGTACCCAATAACTCCTCCACTCCCGCTCCGTCGGTGGCTACCGTCTTGAGCACCACCGGCGCCCAGCCGTCGGCGCGGTGAGAGATGGCAAGCAGGGCATGGAGTTCCGCCTCGAGCCGATCGCTGCCCGGTCGGTCGGCCTTGTTGATGGCGAAGATGTCGGCAATTTCCATTAGGCCGGCCTTGATGGTCTGCACATCGTCGCCCATGCCGGGGACCAGCAGCAGCACGGTCACGTCGGCGAGCTTCACAATGTCCACCTCATCCTGGCCCACGCCCACCGTTTCCACCACCACGATATCGCGGCCAGCGGCATCGAGAAGCGTGGCCACGTCCACGGTGGCGCGTGCCAGGCCACCCAGGCTGCCGCGGGTGGCCATGCTGCGGATGTAGATCCCCGGGTCGCTGCTGTGACCCTGCATGCGAATCCGGTCACCCAGAATGGCGCCGCCGGAAAATGGACTGCTGGGATCGACGGCGATGATCCCGACGGTCTTTTCCTGCCGACGGTAGGCAGCGGCCATGCGGTCCACCAACGTGCTCTTGCCTGCGCCGGGCGACCCCGTAACGCCCAGCACGAGCGCGCGGCCGGAGTGCGGGAACAACTGCTTGAGCAACTCATCCGCCTGCGGGTCGCGATTTTCGACGGTGGTGATCGCGCGGGCAAGGGCGCGCAGGTCGCCTGACAGGATGCTCTGAACCGTGGCTTCCGCCGTGCTCATTTCTTCACACCTCAGGGCCTCCACACCTCAAGGCCCCCACACCTTAAGGGGCGACAGGGACGGTGACGATCTTACTTGAGACGCCGTTGATGATGATCTCGACATCCTGCACACCCGCAGGGACGCCAAACCGTGACCGTCCCGGAGCCGGTCATCTGGACCAAATGGGATGGGTGACGAATGCGCCCTCGTCGTTTGCTAAGAACCCGATTCCGCTAAGTTCCGGAGTAGATGAGCTGCCAAGAATCTCAAGGCTACCCTTACCGGTCGCGGTGCACGGAAGGACATCCCGAAGCAAGAAGGCTCTGTGCTCGCCGTCGACAAACGAAAGCGTTGTACTGCAGCGAAAAGCCCCCTCCACCCCCGACCGCGCCGTCAGCGTGACGGTCTGCGCCAGCTGGGAGACCAACGCCAGCGACGGGGTGAAACCGCCGTCGGACACGTAGGGCATGTAAGCGGTGCTATGGAGCGTGTTCGTCGCCGGGATTCCGGCCATGAAGGGTGGACGGCCAGGCACAAGTTGGACAAATGTCGCGTTGACGGCAACCGAATCGTTTGGGGTCGACGTGATTAAAGCGTAGCCGATCCGGGCGCCGGAGCCGTTCGGGACTGTCTGAACCGCCGTATAGCCCCCCGGCTGAAGCGTCGCCGTGAAACCGACGAACTCGCCGCCCAATATTGGCATGCTCATAGGGGCTCCCTGGGAGTCGAAGAACTCGACAGTGACCGTCGCGGGTTCGCTCGTCACGTTCACGGCGCTGAAAATCGTGAAGAACCCGCCGCTCTCAGGCGTGCCGGTGTTGGCGATCTGGGGGACAATGCCGCCAGCGCCGGTACTGGACCAAATGGGCTGGGTGACGAATGCGCCCTCGTCGTTTGCTAAGAACCCGATTCCGCTAAGTTCCGGAGTAGATGAGCTGCCAAGAATCTCAAGGCTACCC
>JAKZXP010000030.1:0-8902 GCA_047514915.1 Terriglobia bacterium | reverse complement strand
GGCGTATAGTTCGTTCAACAGTTCCATCAGCGCGGCGATGGAAGTGTTGAAGTGCCAGCGTTCCTCGAAGTCGTTGGTGATGCGGCGGATGGTCTGATGCAGCCGGCGCTGCGTGGCCCGGTCGGCGGCAGTGTGAGCCGCGGCGACCGGATTGCCGTCGTCGCGGGCACGCCTGACTGCGGAAGTGGCGGGAACTTGCTGAGAAACTTGCCCGCCGCAGCCCTTGCTGGCGTTGCGCACCGCGAAGCGGTAGGCCCGCTGCATGAAGCGGTCGATGCCCTCGATGCCGGACTCGTTCCAGTCCAGATCTTTGGCCGGCGGAGCGGCGAACATCGTGTAGAGGCGGGTGGCGTCGGCGCCGTAGCGGGCTACCATCTCGTCCGGGTCGACGACGTTGCCCTTCGCCTTGGACATCTTGGCGCCTTCGAGGATGACCATGCCCTGGGTGAAGAGCCGTTCCACCGGCTCATCGTGGGTCACCAACCCGAGGTCGCGCATCATCTTCGCCCAGAAGCGGGAGTAAATCAGGTGCAGGATGGCGTGCTCGACGCCGCCGACGTACTGCTCAATCGGGAACCAGTAGCTGACCGCACTTCGGTCAATGGGCCCATTGGTCTCTGCCGGGTTGGCATACCGGTAAAAATACCAGGACGAGTCTACGAAGGTGTCCATGGTATCGGTCTCGCGGCGCGCCGGGCCAGAGCAGCGGGGACAGGTGGTGCGCACAAACTCCTCCACTCGGGCCAACGGCGATCCCCCCGTCCCGGTGACGGTCACGTCCAGCGGCAGCACCACCGGCAGTTGCTCGTCAGGCACCGGAACGGTGCCGCAGCCTGGGCAGTAAATGATGGGGAGGGGAGTCCCCCAGTAGCGTTGGCGGGAGATGCCCCAGTCGCGGAGCCGGTAGGTGATGGTGCCTCGGCCGAACCCGTGCCGCTCGGCGTGTTCGGTCATCCGCCGGATGGCCTGCTCTGAGGCGTGCCCGCTGAACTCGCCCGATTCCACCAGTCGCCCGTAGTCGGTGAAGGCCGCGCCCCCCCGGGGCTGCCCCTCCAGCGGCAAAATCACCGTTCGGATGGGAATGCGGTATTTGGTGCAAAACTCGTAGTCGCGCTGATCGTGCGCCGGAACGGCCATGATGGCCCCGGTGCCGTACCCCATCAGCACGAAATTGCCGATCCAGATTGGCAGCTGCTCCTCGTTGAAGGGGTTGATTGCAAATTTTCCAGTGAAGACGCCTTCTTTCTCAAACTCGCCCTCCCCCTCGCCGCGACTGGCAACCAGCTTCTGCGCCTGGGCTCTCATGCCTGCGCTCCACGGGGTGTTGCCGATCAGCTTTTCCACCAGGGGATGTTCAGGAGCCAGCAGCACCGCGGTGGCGCCGTAGATCGTGTCCAGGCGGGTGGTAAAGATTTCGATAGCGGTCTCTGGATCGTCCACCAGCCGGAATTGGATCTTGGCGCCCACCGAGCGGCCGATCCAATTGCGCTGCATGGTCAGCACCTTTTCGGGCCAGCGCTTCAGCTTGCCGACGTCTTCCAGCAACTGGTCGGCGTAGTCGGTGATGCGCAGGAACCACTGCTCCAGTTCTTTCTCACCGACTGCGGTGTCTTCGTGGCGCCAGCAGTTGCCGTCCACGACCTGCTCGTTAGCCAGCACCGTCTGGCACTTCGAACACCAGTTCACCCGGCCGTGCTTGCGGTAGGCCAGGCCGCGCTCGTACATGCGCAGGAAAAACCACTGGTTCCAGCGGTAATATTCCGGCTCGCAGGTGGAGATTTCCTTGCTCCAGTCGTAGGCAAACCCGAACCGGCGTAACTGCTGCTTCATGTGGGCGATGTTAGCGAGCGTCCAGTTGCGGGGATGAGTCTGGTTTTGGATGGCCGCGTTTTCCGCCGGCAGCCCGAAGGCGTCCCAGCCCATCGGATGCAGCACGTTATGGCCGCGCATCCACTTGTAGCGCGCTAGGGCGTCGCCGATCGAGTAGTTGCGCACGTGCCCCATGTGGAGTGTGCCCGAGGGGTAGGGCAGCATCTCCAGCACGTAGTACTTGGGCCGGCTGGGGTCCGGCTCGGCTCGATAGGGGTTTTCCTCCTCAAACAGCTTTTGCCACTTGGGCTCGATTTCCTGCGGGTTATAGTCTCGCTCTGCCATGCGCGTTTTGTGAAACCGTGCTCGTCTATCCGCAGATTTCGCAAGAACTGGACACGCAGGCCTTATCGTAATCTGCGCAATCTGCAGACCTACTCCAGCTCAATTCCTGAGCCCTCCTTTGTGAACTTTGTGTCGTTGTATCTTCGTGTTGTCTTTTCCCAGCCGGACCAGGCGGCGCACGGTTTGCAGGTTCCGCAGATCGTCGCCTTCCCGCTCGATTGGGGTCTCCAGGATGAAGGCTTTGTTGCGCCACCGCGGGTGGTTCAGGATGCGGCGAAACCCGGCCAGGCCGATGCCGCCGCGTCCGATGTGCTCGTGGCGGTCCGCGCGCGAGCCGAGCGCGGTGCGCGAGTCGTTCGTGTGGACCACGCGGACCGAGTCCAGGCCCACGGTCCGCTCCACGCGGGCCTGCAGGTCAGCCAGGCCTTTCGCCGTGGAGAGGTCGAAGCCGGCCTGGTAACAATGCGCGGTGTCCAGGCAGCAGCCGAGGGGCACGCCGTCGGTCAACTCCAGGATGGTGCGTAGCTCCTCGAAGTCGGACCCCAGCGTGCCTCCGCCCCCGGCGGTGTTCTCAACCAACACGCGCAACCGGCCCCTTTTTCTTCCCCGTGCTGCCTCTTCCAGTCCTGCGATGAACCGAAGAAGGGCACTGCGGCGGTCGCCATTGCCCGCGCTGCCCGGATGCGTCACCAGGTATTCCGCACCCAGGGTCGCGGCGCGCTCCAGTTCCGCGCGGAAGGCTTCGATGGATTTCTGGCGAATCTGCGGGTCCGACGAGGCCAGGTTGATCAGGTAGTTGTCATGAATGACCAGCGGATAGAGGTCATAGGTTTCGCGTAGCCGCCACAGGGAGCGCGATTCGGCCGGATCCACTCGTGACTGCTTCCACTGGCGGGGGCTGGAGGAGAAAATCTGGAACGTGTTGCAACCCAGGCGGTGAGCGCGTTCGGCGGATTTTGAGAGCGCGCCCGCGATGGACGTATGGATGCCGATGCGCCGCCCGGCCACCGGGCCCGGCGGCGCTTGATTTTCCGGGATAGCAATCGCCTCGGACAACCCCACGCCTCTTGCCGTGCTCAGAAAAACATTCTCCATATGTATATTAGCACGAACTCCGAACGACGGTGGTGCAGCGCTCCAAAGCCGGCGGTGCAGTTCTCCAAAAAGCAGGATGCCGCCATTCACCGACAGCTGAGTGCGCCAAGCATGCCGGGACGTACCTGGAGAGGCTAGGCCCGGAGAGGCTATCCCCCGGCCCGGCAGTTTCCACGGTAAGTTCGACGCCAATAAGCAAGAATGCCTGTCGCTACGGTATACTTTTTCTTTTGAGGGCGGGATGAAACGCAAGATTGAAGCCGTCCGGCTACTGTTTCCCTACCTGCGGCGCTACCGCTGGCGCTACGTGCCAGGCGCGCTGGCTCTGGTGGCCAACAACGTCGCTTGGCTGGCCATGCCGCTGCTGCTGAAGGCAGCCGTTGACAGCCTGACTCAAACCCAATCGCTGACCCATGAGAAGCTGATGTTCTACGCGCTGGCGATGATCGGGGTCGCCTGCGCCAAGGGCTTCTTCCAGTACTGGATGCGTTGGATCTTGATTGGCATCTCTCGCGACATCGAGTACGACCTGCGCAACGACCTGTTCCGGCACCTGGAGCGCCTCTCGCTCGCCTACTACCATCGCAACCGCACCGGCGACATCATGGCGCGGGCCACCAATGACCTGAACGCCGCCCGCATGCTGCTCGGCCCCGGCATCATGTATTCGGCCAACACCCTGATGGTGATGGTCTTCGCGATGGCCATCATGCTGCAGCTGGACTGGCGGCTCACCTTGATGGCGTTCACGCCGGTTCCGGCCGTCACGCTGGCGGTGATCTACTTCGGCCGTCGCATCCACGACCGCTTTGAGCGCATCCAGGCCATGTTCAGCGAGCTGAGCGCCCGCGTGCAGGAGAACCTTTCCGGGATGCGGGTGGTGAAGGCGTATGCGCAGGAGGAGGCCGAAATCGCCCAGTTCCGCGCCGCCAGTCAGGAGTTCGTCCGGCACAACATTGGGCTGGTCAAGTTATGGGGGATGTTTTACCCGCTGCTGCAGGTGCTGATCGGCCTGGCGTTCGTGATCGTGCTGTGGATGGGTGGGCTGGCGGTCGACGCGGGGCGCATCTCGCTCGGCTCGTTTGTGGCCTTCAACGCCTACCTGGTGCAGCTCACCTGGCCGATGATCGCGCTGGGCTGGGTGGTCAATCTGGCCGAGCGCGGCGCTGCATCCACCGGGCGCATCCGCCGAATCCTGGAAGAGCCGGTCGAAATCGCTTCCCCCGAAGAACCGGTGCGGCAGGGCGAGATTCACGGCGAGATCGAGTTCCGCAACCTGAGCTTCGCCTACAACGGCCGGCCAGTGCTGCGCAACGTGAACCTGCGGATCCCCGCCGGCCAGACCGTGGCCATCGTCGGCCACACCGGCTCGGGCAAAACCACGCTGGTGAACTTGATCCCTCGTCTGTTCGATGCCCCGCCAGGCACCGTGCTGCTGGACGGCGTGGACATCCGCCAGTGGTCGCTGGAAGCGTTGCGGCGCCAGATCGGCTTCGTGCCTCAGGAGACGTTCCTGTTCAGCGACACTCTCCGGGAGAACATCGCCTTCGGAGCTCCGGAAGCTGAGGATGCCGGCGTGCGCTGGGCGGCCGAAGTCGCCGGGCTGCTGCCCGACATCGAGGAGTTTCCCGAGAAGTTCCAGACGCTGGTCGGCGAGCGCGGCATCACCCTGAGCGGCGGACAGAAGCAGCGCACCGCCATCGCCCGCGCCCTGGTGCGCGACCCCCGCATTCTGGTGCTGGACGACGCGCTGTCCAGCGTGGACACCTACACCGAGGAGCGCATCCTGACTCGGCTGGCGGAAATCATGCGGGGACGGACCTCCATTCTGATTTCCCACCGCGTCTCCACCGTCCGCGCCGCCGACTGGATCGTGGTGCTGGAGCAGGGGGAAATCGTCGAGGGCGGCACTCACGACGAGTTGTTGGCTCGTGGCGGCTATTACGCCGATCTCTATCAGAAGCAACTGCTCGAGGAGGAACTGGAGAGCGCATAGTGTCAATTAACGTTTGCATCATTGGGTTATTGACGGGGTCATTGACGAAAATTCTAAATCGTCCAATGGGCCCAATGGGCAATGAGCCGATCTGAAATGAGCGGCCAGCACGAAGAAGAGGTCCTAGGAAAAGCGTACGACGCGCGCCTGATGAAGCGCCTGCTGCGCTACCTGCGCCCCTACGTCTTCCTGGCGGCGCTGGCGATGTTCGGCATCTTGGCGCACGCCGTCCTGCAGGCGGTCGGGCCTTTTCTAACGAAGGAGGTGGTGGACCGCTACCTGACCGAGTCCCAGGGCCTCACCTTCTTGGACGCCTACCTGAGCCCTGACACCTTCCGCGGCATCACCCAGATTGCCATCCTCTACATCCTGGTTCTGGTGACCTCCTTTGCGGTCGAGTTCTTGCAGACCTACACAATGCAACTGGCCGGACAGAAGGCGATGTTTGACCTGCGAATGCAGATTTTCAGCCACCTGCAGCGGCTGCATGTGGGCTTCTTTGACCGCAATCCAGTCGGGCGGCTGGTGACCCGGCTGACGACCGACATTGACGCGCTCAACGAAATGTTCGCCTCGGGTGTGATCGCCATCTTCGGCGACTTCTTCACGCTGACGGTGATCATGGGGGTCATGCTGTGGCTGAATGCGCCCCTGGCCCTGGTCACCTTCGCCGTGCTGCCCCTGATCGCACTGGCTACCGCACTGTTTCGCAAGCGAGTGCGCGATTCCTACCGGCGGATCCGCACCGCCATCGCGCGCATCAATGCGTATCTGCAGGAACACATCAGCGGCATGGCCGTGGTGCAACTGTTCAACCGGGAGGAGAAAAGCTTCCGGGAATTCGAGACGGTCAACCGGCGGCACATGGGAGCCTTCAAGGACGCGATCTTCGCCCACGCCCTGTTCTACCCGACGGTGGAAATCCTGAGCGCCGTGGCCATCGGGCTAGTTCTGTGGTACGGAGGGCTGCGAGTGCTGGACGAGACGCTGACGCTGGGGGTGGTGGTGGCGTTCATCCAATATGCGCAGCGCTTCTACCGGCCGATCATGGATTTGAGCGAGAAGTACAACATCCTGCAAGGGGCCATGGCCAGCGCCGAGCGCGTCTTCAAATTGCTGGATACCCCGGTGGAGGTGACCTCGCCGGCCACTCCTGTCCGACTGGACCAGGTACAGGGACGAATTGAGTTCCGCAACGTCTGGTTTGCCTACCGGGGCGCGCCCGGCCGGCAATCGGAAAAGGTGCCGTCGGGCGACGGCAACCCGCCCGCCGAGCCGGAGTGGGTGCTGAAGGACGTTTCCTTCACCATCGAGCCTGGCCAAACGGTGGCCATTGTCGGGCACACCGGCGCGGGTAAGACCACCCTGAGCAGCCTGCTGCTGCGATTCTATGACGTGCAGCTCGGCCAGATCCTGCTGGACGGCGTGGATCTTCGCCAGTTAGAGCTAACCGAGCTGCGCCGCCTGTTCGGCGTCGTGCTCCAGGACCCGTTCCTGTTCTCCGGCACCGTGGAGCGCAACATCCGTCTGGGCAGCGAACATCTGGAGCTGGGCGACCTGGAAGAGGCTGTCGAACAGGTGAACCTGGCCGATTTCATCCGCTCGCTGCCCGGCGGCTTCCACGAGGAGGTCCGCGAGCGAGGGGCGACGTTGTCGACCGGCCAGAAGCAGCTCGTCAGCTTCGCCCGCGCGCTGGCGCACCGGCCGCGCATTCTGGTGCTGGACGAGGCCACCTCCAGCGTGGATACGGAAACCGAAATACGGGTGCGCGAGGCGCTCGGCCGCATGGTGATGGGCCGCACCTCGATCATCATCGCCCACCGCCTGTCCACCGTGCAGCGCGCCGACTGTATTCTGGTGATGCACAAGGGGCGGCTGCGCGAGTCCGGCACCCACCAGGAGTTGCTCGCCGTCCGCGGCATCTACTGGAAGCTCTACCAGTTGCAATACAGGGATCAGGAAGTCCACGCTTGACGGGCTGCTTCCTCACCTTTGGCCAATGGCGGGCTCATCTGATAGTGCATACTTGCGTCAGCAGCGTTTCCATTGCATACTAAAGCAGGTTAGTAATGGCCGAAAAGCGCACCAACGGCTTCCGTCTCTCCGATTGGCTGCGGAAGATTTCCATGGTGGACCTGCTGAAGGGTCTGGCGGTCACCTTCCGCTACCAGCACCCGAAGAACATCTGCACGGAAGAGTATCCAAAGGTTCGGCCGGAGGTGGCCGAGCGCTATCGCGGGGCGCCGCGGCTGAACATCAGCCCGGAAGATGGCGAGACGCTGTGCATTGCCTGCGACCTGTGCGCGCTGGCCTGCCCGGAGAACCTGATCGTCGTGGGCTGGCATCGCGAGGGTGGCAAGGGACGGAAGCTGCTGACCACCTTCATCTACGACACCTCCCGCTGCATGTTCTGCGGCCTGTGCGAGGACGCCTGCCCTACCGATGCGCTGGAATTGACCCAGGACTTTGAGCTGGCCAACTACACCCGCGAGGGCGCCATCTGGGACCGTCAGATATTAGAGGAAGGTCCGCGCCCGACCCAGTACACCCGCTGAAGCCTGCGCGCGTGGCTGCCCGACCCAATTTTTTCAAAACAAGGCAGGTAGAATTTAGGCTCTTGCGCGCGGGGGCCGAGCGGTCAGCCCTGCCACAATTTGCTGCCACAATTTACGGGAGGTGCTCTTGGTTCGCCACGTTGTGTTCTTCAAGTTCAAAGCGGATGTGAACGAAGCCGATCGGGCCGACATCGTCGCCCGCCTGAAAGCTCTGCCGGAGCAGGTTCCGGGAATCCTTAAGCCGGAAGTTGGGGAAGACTTCATGAAGTCGCCGCGCTCCTATGACGTCGCACTCGTGTTCGGATTCGAGGACCGAGCGGCGCTGGACCGCTACCAGAACCACCCCAACCATGTGTCGGTGGGCGAACGGATCCGGCCATGCTGCGAATCCGTCGCGGCCGTCGACTACGAGATTTAGGAGCGATTGTCCACCGCGTTCGAGCGGTGGACGAGGCAGCCAAAACATGCTTTGATAGCGCCCGCATGCGCTACGTACTGGCACTGGATGAAGGTACGACCACCGCGCGGGCCATTCTGTTTGACGAGCAGGGAGCCCAGCGAGCCATCGCCAGCCGGCCCATCCAGTGCCGGTATCCCCGCGAAGGTTGGGTCGAGCAGGACGCCGAGCAAATCTGGGAGGCGCAGCTGGAAGCCGCCCGCCAGGCGCTGGCCAGCGCCGGCGTCCAAGCGCACGAGGTGGCCGCGCTGGGCATCAGCAACCAGCGCGAGACCACTTTGCTTTGGGAACGCAAGAGCGGGCGCGCGGTGGCCCCCGCCGTTGTCTGGCAGGATCGCCGCACCGCTGACCTGTGCGAGCAACTGCGGCGTGATGGGCTGGAGGCGGAACTTACCCAGCGGAGCGGCCTACTGGCCGACCCCTATTTCTCCGGCAGCAAGCTGCGGTGGCTGCTGGACTCGGGACCCGGCCTGCGTCAACGCGCGGCCGCCGGGGAGCTGCTGTTCGGCACGGTGGACTCCTGGCTACTCTACAAGCTGACCAAGGGGCGCCTGCACGTAACCGATGCCTCGAACGCCTCGCGCACCCTGCTGTTTAACCTTAAAGAGCGCCGCTGGGACGAACGCCTGCTGGACATGCTCAAGG